>JASHQD010000387.1 GCA_030037755.1 Terriglobia bacterium | reverse complement strand
GAAGAAAGGGAGAGACAGTATGGCAGAGAAGGTGAAGGCTCTTCGAGAAGGTCAGCACACACTGACCGCGCACCTGATCATCAATGGCGCGGACAAAGCGATCGAATTCTACCAGAGGGCTTTCGGCGCCAAGCTCACAGCCCCGCCGCACCACACGCCGGACGGCAAAGTGATGCATGCCGAGCTCAAGATCGGCGATTCCACTCTCATGTTGGCCGATGAGTTCCCGGGCATGGGTCCGAAGGGCGCGCAGTCGCTGGGCGGCAGCCCTGTGGTGCTGAACCTGTTCGCGGAGAACATCGACAAAATCTTCAACGACGCTGTTGCCGCAGGGGCCACGGTGACCTTGCCGCTCGCCAACCAGTTCTGGGGCGACCGCTACGGCCAGATCAAGGACCCCTTCGGGCACTTCTGGGCCTTGGGCGAGCACGTAGAAGACGTTGCGCCGGCAGAGATGGAGCGGCGCGCCAACGAAGCATTTGCTCAGATGAGCAAGGCGGCTGGAGCGCAGCACGGTAATTGAGTTGGTTATATATAGAGAGTTACTGAAAGGCCGGCTTTCGGGGCTGTTTTTACAAAACAAAACCGTCAGGTGATTGAAACTAGGTCACTTAGGTTTTGGCGATGCTCGTGCGATGTACAGAGAAACTGTACAACGGACATAACGGCCTCGGTTCGGCAGGTGATCGAGGCTTAGGACGACGAGGGTGACTATGCCAAATGCACGTGATCTGATGGTCGGGCTTGACGTCGGTTCCACCACCGTGAAGTCGGTGGTGGTGGATACGACCACGAGCGAGATCATCTGGAGCGACTACCAGCGTCATGACACCAAGCAGCCCGAGAAGTGCCTCGAGTTTCTGAAGCGCATGGAGGCGGACGCTGGCATCAAGGCGGGCGAGTCGCGCGTATTCCTAACCGGCTCGGGCGGCGGCGGCATCGTCCCCATGATCGGGGCCAAGTTCGTCCAGGAAGTGAATGCCGTCTCGCTGGCTGTCGAGCACCTCTATCCCGAATGCGGATCTGTGATCGAGTTGGGCGGTCAGGACGCCAAGATCATCATCTTTAAGGAAGACCCTGAGACCGGCCGCAAAAAGAAGATTCCCTCGATGAATGACAAGTGCGCCGGCGGCACCGGCGCCGTGATCGACAAGATTAACGCCAAGCTAAGAATTCCCGCTGAGCAGCTCTGCCAGATGGGTTATGTCGGACTCAAGTTGCATCCAGTCGCAGGGAAGTGCGGCGTCTTCGCTGAGACGGATATCAACGGGCTCCAAAAGTCGGGGGTGCCGCCCAACGAGCTTATGGCGTCGCTCTTCGAGGCCATCATCCAGCAGAACCTGGCGGTGCTGACTCGCGGCAACACGCTGCGTCCCGTCGTGCTGCTGCTCGGCGGTCCCAACACCTACATCAAGGGCATGCAGGACTGCTGGAAGCACAACATCCCGAAAGTGTGGGAGGAGCGCAACTATCCGCTGCCCGAGGGCGTGGACCCTGAGAGCCTGATTCGCGTGCCCGACAACGCCCAGTACTTCGCCGCGCTGGGCTGCGTCCGTTTCGGGCTCGACGAAGATCCCGAGGTTGGCGTTTACAAAGGGTATGAAAAACTCGACTGGTACATCAACGTAGGGCGGTTGGAGGAGAAGCAGAAAAGGGGCGGTTCGGGACTGTACAAAACCGAGGATGAACTGACGGAGTTCCGAGAGCGCTATAAGTCTCACCGATTTACGCCGCGCAAGTTTCAGCCCGGAGAGCACGTGCGCGCATTCATGGGCATCGATGGCGGATCGACCTCCACCAAGGCCGTGCTGCTCAGCCAGGACGGCGAAGTGATGGTGAAGTGCTATCAACTCTCCAAAGGGAATCCGCTCGAAGACACGATGGAAATGTTTTCCAATCTGCGGAAGCAGGTGGAGGACCAAGGTGCGACGGTGGAGTTGCTGGGCGTGGGCTCGACCGGCTACGCCAAAGATATTCTGAAAGAAACGCTGCGCGCGGACGTGGCGCTGGTTGAGACGGTGGCGCACACGGAAGCTGCGCTGCATTTCTATCCTGACGCGGACGTCATCTGCGATGTCGGCGGACAGGATATTAAGCTGATTATCCTGCAGGACGGGCGGGTGAAGGACTTCAAGCTCAACACCCAGTGCTCGGCCGGAAACGGCTACTTCCTGCAATCGACATGTGTCGGCTTCGGGCACAAGGTCGAGGAATATGCCGATCTCGCTTTTGGCGCCAAGGCCATGCCGATGTTTGGCTACGGCTGCGCCGTCTTCATGCAGTCCGACATCGTGGATTTCCAGCGACAGGGCTGGAAGCCGGAAGAGATTATGGCCGGACTCGCCAACGTACTGCCGAAAAACATCTGGTTGTACGTTTCGCAGATTCCGAATCTCGCCTCGTTGGGCAAGACATTTATCCTGCAGGGCGGAACACAGCACAATCTTGCGGCCGTGAAAGCGCAGGTCGATTTCATCGAGTCGCGCTTCAAGGACAAGGGCTCGAAGCCGAACGTGATTGTGCACGAGCACTGCGGTGAATCGGGCGCCATCGGCGCAGCAATTGAAGCGCGCCGGCTTTACGGCCGCGGCCATCGGACATCATTTATCGGCTTCGATGCCGTCGCGAACATCAGCTATGAGACGCATCGCAACGAGAATACACGCTGCTACTTCTGCAAGAACAAGTGCATGCGGACGTTCATCGACGTCAAAATCGCCGATGCCGACGAATCTTGGAAGAAATCGAAGATTCCGATTCTCAAGGGTGTGAAACGCCTGATCGTCGGCAACAGCTGCGAAAAAGGCCTGGTGGAAGACGTCAACGACATGCGCGAGATCAAGAAGGGTCTCGACGCCGCCAAGCGCGACAATCCTAATCTGGCGGAAGTCGGCGCCAGGGCTGCGTTCAAGAGCTACGCGCCGCCGGTGGTGGCTGATCAGGCGCCGAAGTACGCCTTTACGAATGGCCAGAAGCAACGCGCCGAGCTCATGAAGCGACGCAGCCAGTTGCGCATCGGCGTGCCCCGCGTCCTCAACGCCTACTCCGTGATGCCGATTTTCAGCGCTTACTTCGAGGCACTGGGCATCCCGAGCGAGAACCTCATCTACTCCGACTACACCAACGAGCAGCTCTACAAAGAGGGCGCGAAACGCGGCGCCATCGATCCCTGCTTCCCGTCCAAGGTCGCGATCCCGCACGTGCACAACTTGATTTACGTGCACCACAAGAAGAAGCCGCTCGACATCATCTTTTTCCCCATGATCGACGATCTGCCGAGCGACCTCAGTCACGTGCAGGCCCATCGCTCGTGCCCGACTGTCGCCACGACGCCGGAGGCTGTAAAAGCGGCGTTCACCAAGGAAGGCGATCTCTTCAAAGAGAGCAACATCCTGTTCTGCGACACGTTCGTGAATCCGGCAAACAAGCCGCTGCTGGCCAAGCAGCTTTACGAACAGTTCAAGGACGTGTTCGGACTTTCCTTCGAAGAGAACCTGCGCGCTGTTGACGAGGGTCTGAAGGCGCAGGACAAGTTCATGAATGCCATCCAGCGCGCCCAGGGCCGCGAGGTGCTGCAGAAGCTCGAAGCCGAGGACCGCATCGGTATCGTGCTGCTCGGGCGCCCGTATCACAACGATCCCGGTATCAATCACGAGATTTTGGAGGAATTCCAGAAGATAGGCTATCCGGTGCTGACTCTGCAGTCGCTGCCCGTCGATGCCGAGACCATCGGGCCGCTATTCGCCGAGGACATTCAGGCCGGCCTCATCAAAGACCCGATGGATATTTCGGATGCGTGGAAGAACAGCTACAGCGAAAATACTTCGCAAAAGGTCTGGGCGGCGAAGTTCACGGCGCGGCACCCGAACCTGGTGGCGCTCGAGCTGTCCAGCTTCAAGTGCGGCCACGACGCGCCCATCTACACCACGGTTGAAGAGACGGTCACCAAGTCAGGAACGCCTTACTTTTCTTTCAAGGACATTGACGAGAACAAGCCCGTCGGCTCGATTAAGATCCGTGTGGAGACGATCAGCTACTTCCTCAAACGCTATCGCGAAGACATGATCGCGCGCAAAGAGAAGGAACGCGGGATCGAAGCGAAGCTGCAGGAATTCGAGGCTAGGCTACGCGCCGAGCTCGCCGGGCATGTGCGGGTGCCCGCGCACCATCAGACTCCACTATCGGGTCCGCCGCCCGCGCCATACGAGATCGAGCAGCCGGTCGGGGCGAACGTGATCCGGTCCATCAAGAGGGAAGAAGGCTAGCCAGGCCAGCTTCCCTCCGAGAGCCACTTGACCTGGTCTGATCTTCTGCAGTAAATCCACGCGCCAATCCTCTGCGTGTGCTGCCCGGCCGTCGCATCGTGGTCGCGCAGCCGTGCTAACATATTCTGCGGGGTTTGCCATGCCGTTTGAATCCGACAAGGTGATGTTCGAGATCTACCGGGAGCCCTATCAGGGCCGCTTCCGCGTGGTCTATTTCACCGAGCTTCAGGATCACAACAAGGAGACCGAGATCAATCGCGCGATGGCGGGCGATCATTTCTACGACGGCTTTATCAGGAATTACCGCAAGGACCAGGCCAAGGAAGCTATCTCACGAATTCTGGACCGTCTGAATGACGGCGAGGCGCTCACAGCGGCTCAGGTCGAACAGGAACTCGAGCCGTTCATACCGGCCTGATAGGTAAGCGCTCCAGGCGCCGGACGGCGAGAGGGTTCGATGCCCCGGCACTTTAGAGCCACAGCGCAAGGGAGCCGGCGAGGTTGATATGGGTCTGTGGCGCGACGAGGTGATTCAACCCGCACTCGACCGCGACCTTGCGCAGGCGATCGCCGAGCAGCAGGCGATTCTTGAGCGCGATGCTCGCAACGCCGGGGCACACTATGCGCTCGGCACGTTGTGCCAGTTCCAGGGCGACCGCCAGGCCGCCATCGACTACTTCCGCAAAGCCATCGAATTCGATTCCTCGTATGCCGCTCCGCATGTGAGCCTGGGTCGCCTTCGCGCCATTGAGGGCGACTACGCTGCCGCGTGGCACCACGCCCGCGAAGCCGAGCGTCTGGGAGACAGATCGCTGGCCGACCAGCTTTCACGATACCCGGCCACTCAGCCTTAATCGCGACGCTTCCTGATTTTAAGCGGCTCGTTTTCAACTCTTTTGAAGGCCGGTATCACCCGGAAAAGTAACCCATTCACGCACGATGGCCTCGCACAGTCACGCTATAATCCCACGATGCCTCAAGCGCTCGCTCAGAAAGTACTGTTGATCGGTTGGGATGCCGCCGACTGGAAGATTGCCACGCCTCTTATGGACCAGGGGCTGATGCCGACACTCGACGATTTTGTCGATCACGGCGTGATGGGCAATCTCGCTACCTTGCGGCCTGTGCTTTCGCCCATGCTGTGGAATTCGATCGCCACGGGCATGCGCGCCGACAAGCACGGCATCCACGGCTTCACCGAACCGGACACGCAGACCGGCGGAATCCGGCCCGTCTCGAGTACCTCGCGCAAGGTGAAAGCGATCTGGAACATTCTCACGCAGCGGGGCTACAAGACCCACGTGCTCGGCTGGTTTGCCGGACATCCCGCCGAGCCCGTCAATGGCATTTCTGTATCCGACCTCTATCCGTACGCGACCCAGCCGCTCGACAAGCCCTGGCCGCTGCCGCCCGGCGCCGTGCATCCCGAGAAGATGCGCGATACCTTCGCGGATCTGCGGATGCATCCCGCGGAACTGACCGAGGCCGCGATCCTGCCCTGGATTCCGCGCGCCGCGGAGATTGACCAGGAGAAGGACAAAGGGCTCGCGTCATTCGCAAAAATCCTGGCAGAGAATCTCTGCATTCACAACGCCGCCACCTGGATTCTGCAGAACCAGCCCTGGGACTTTGTGGCGGTCTACTACAACGGGATCGATCACTTCTGTCACGGCTTCATGCACTTTCATCCGCCGCGCATGGAGGGCGTGCCCGAGGACAAGTTCGAGATCTACAAGGACGTGGTTAACAACGCGTATCGCTTCCACGACATGATGCTGCACACGCTGCTCGATCTTGCTGGTCCGGAGACAACCGTGATTCTCTGCTCGGATCACGGCTTTCATTCCGATCACCTTCGACCGCGAGGCATTCCGCGCGAGCCCGCAGGGCCGGCCGTGCAGCACCGCCAGTTCGGGATCATTGCGATGCGCGGCGAGCACCTCAAGCAAGACGAGCGCATCTACGGTGCGACGTTGCTGGACATTACTCCAACTATCCTCACGCTCTTCGGCCTACCGGTCGGCGAGGACATGGATGGACGAGTGCTCGTGCAGGCATTCGAGGAACCGCCCTCGATCGAGCGCATTCCAAGCTGGGAGCAGGTGCCCGGCGAGTGCGGCATGCATCCTGCGGACCTGCGCATGGACCCCGCCGCCGCGCAGGCAGTGCTGCAGCAGTTCGTGGCGCTCGGATACATCCAGAAGCCAAATGAGAATCAGGAGAAAGCCGTTGCCACCGCGGTCCGCGAAGCGAATTACAACCTGGCTCGCGTTTACCTTGACTCGCGCCGGCCGAAAGAGGCTCTCCCGCTGCTCGAGGATCTCGCCAAGAATAGCGACGAGGCGCGATTCCGGCAGCATCTGGCGCAGTGTTATTACATGCTCGGCGAGCGTGCCGAAGCCAAGAGAGTGCTCGAGGATTTGATCGCGAATCCGCCGAAGCCCCCCGAGCCTGAGAAGCCGCAGACTGATGGAGCGGCGCTAACGCCGGAAGACCAGAACGTTGAAGAGCAATCGCAGCCGGCAGGGCCCCCGGCACAGGTGGCAGAGGCCCCCGCGGGCGAATCGATCGAACAAGAGCCACCAGGTGCTGCGGCTTCACCGCGTCCCTGGGCAGACTGGTTGATGGGCGTCATTCACTTCGAGGAAGGGGACACTGAGGAAGCACTCGCTTGCCTGCTGCGCGCCGAGCAGGCGGACCCTCGTCTGCCGAATCTGCACCTGCGCATCGGGGAAACGTATCTCCGGCGTCGGCAGCTTGACGATGCCGAACGCGCATTTCGCCGCGCTCTCGACATCGATGGCGACAGTCCTGAAGCGCATCTCGGGTTGGCGCAGGTGAATTTGCGAAAGCGGCACAACGAGGACGCCGCCGAAGAGGCGCTGCTGGCCGTCGGCTTGCAACACTTTCTGCCGCTCGGCCATTATGCCCTGGGCGTGGCGCTGGCGCGTCTTGGTCACCCGCATCGCGCGACGCTGGCCTTTGAGACGTCTGTCTCGATGCTGCCCGGACTTGTCAACGCGCACCGCTGGCTGGCGGCGCTCGAGAGCCGTCCGGGCGGCGATCTGGAGAAGGCGGCAAGCCATCGCAAGCTCGCCGCCGACCTCTTGAAGCGTCGCCGCGAACAACTCGCGGGAATAGCGGCCAACTGACAATCGGGCACTTGTCACTCGCCACTCGTCACTCTTCTTATGATTTACATCGTCTCCGGTCTTCCTCGCTCCGGCACTTCACTCGCGATGCAGATGCTCGGGGCCGGCGGCCTGCCGGTGCTCACCGACGAACTCCGCGCATCCGATACCAACAATCCCCGGGGCTATTACGAGTGGGAGAAGATCAAGCAGTTGCCGCAGGACCCTGCATGTATCGCTGAAGCAGAGGGCAAAGCGGTGAAGGTGATTTCCACGCTGCTGATGTCGCTGCCGGGCGGCCACGAGTATCGCGTGCTTTTCATGATACGGCCGCTCGAGGAAGTTGTGGCGTCGCAAGCCGCGATGATCTCGAATCTCGGTACACGCGGCGCGGCGCTTCCTGCCGCAACCATGATGGCGGCGCTAAAGGCGCATCGCAACCAAGTCATCGCCTGGCTCAGAAGCCGCCCTGAGATTCCGGTGCTGCAACTTGATTATCACTCTCTCCTGGCCGATCCTGATGCGCGAGCCGCCGAGATCGCGACGTTTTTCGGACCTGCGCTCGACACAAACGCCATGGCCAGGCAAGTCGACCCTGCGCTGCATCGCCAGCGCGTGCAGCAGTCGTTGTGACCCCGAAGCTGTCAAGAATACAAATATGCCGACCGGGTGAGAACTATCGCTTAGGGATTCCACGCTGCGAAGAGTAAAGCTGTTGTGGTGCGGAAGGGGGGATTCGAACCCCCACGCTCTTGACGAGCGTCAGCCCCTCAAGCTGGTGCGTCTGCCAGTTCCGCCACTTCCGCCCTGAGGGATAAACAAGGTTAAAACACTTTCGATTCGCCGCGCAACCCACCCTTGCTGTATCGGCGCTCTATGAGCGCCGAAAGTCTTAAGAGGTCAAGGCCGGCGCTCATAGAGCGCCGATACAGCAAGAGCGCCGCCGATTACTTGTGTGCCGGAGCGATCGGTTTCGCCGGAGCCTTCGGCGCGGGTGCGCTCCTGGTGGTGCCGCTGTTGCGCAGCACGGAATTGCTGCCGGTTTTGGTTGCCCAGACCGAGAGCGTGATCGAAGTGATCATGAAGATTCCGCCCAGCACCCAGGTGAACCTGGCCAGCGTGGAGACCGTTCCGCGCGGGCCGAAGGCCGCCTGGCTTACGCCGC
>JASHQD010000386.1 GCA_030037755.1 Terriglobia bacterium | reverse complement strand
TTCTCTGTAACTTTGAACTGCTTGTAAAGAGCTGTATCAAAATCCACAATGCCCGGTCCGGTGAGGATATTGCGGCCGGCTGGCTCGAGCCCTGCTGGAGGTGTCCCAAAGAACTGCACGAAGTGCGCCGACTGGGGATCGATGGTCTGATCGTTGTTGTTCGGATTAACATACCGTGGAGAACCGTCTGCCAGGGTGAACGGGGCTACCCCCTGGCAGGCCGCTAAGAGAGCCAAGGAATTCAGCGCCGCATGAGGGTTGCCAATGTAGGGCCGATCATTCGAGACGCTTCCGTCACCGTTTGCGTCGGTGCAGGGATCCGAAGTGAGGACCGGCGTGCTATTAAGAGGAGTGAAGGGCTGGCCGGATTGGAGCGACGTAATACCGGTCAATTCCCAGTCCCCAAACAGCGTCTTCGCCAGCCCGCGTTGGGGCGAGGGAATGTTCCAGATGTAACTGACGGCAAGCCGATTCCTTCGATCGAAGGATGAATTCCCTTTCTCGGCGGCCAAGTCTGATGAGTCCTGCGGCAGGGGCGTAATTGCCTCGATCGGTTGACTGAGTCTTGGGTCCTGGGTTGCCGTCAAAGCGTTGCCGTTGAAAAACTGGATTCCGGGCCCGAAGATTTCACTGGCGTTATCGATCATGTGGCTCCAGGTGTACGCGGCTGTAAGGACCAGCGGTCGCGTGCGCTTGGAAACGCTAGTTTGAAGCGCATAGTACGTTGACCAGCCGTTATTGGTGACTTCGAGGATGTCGCCATGACTGTTATCCTCACGGTTCACCAGGCACTCGCCCGGCAGTGCAACGATGGCCGAATATGCGCAGTTCCCGTCGGTGGAGGGGTGATAGCCGCCGTAGGGGTTTAAATCCAGGCGCTCGTAAAGCTTGGCCCCGTTACTTCCTACGCCGTCCACCTCCAACAGAATCTGGTGTGGCAGTTCGTGCTGGACGCCGAGCGTAAAATTCTGTACGTAAGGGTTGACGAGATTATGGGCAACCGTGTCCTGGGTCGAACATTGCAGCAGCGGAATCGTAGGATTCGTGCCCGGCGCCGCTTGCTCCTCCTCGTAGCTGCTACAGCCGTTCACGAGAGTTGTCACGGCGCTGAGAGAGAGAGGAGAGGCAGGATAGGTACCCGTCGTGTTCGCTACCGTATTGGCACCGAGAGCGTTCGCCCCCGCCGTGGTAAGGGTATAGACGAACGGTGATACAGGGCCACTTTGCCACATCTGCAAAGGGATATTGAGCACCATGGGGCTGTACGAGATCCCGTAGCCGCCACGGACAACGGTGTTGGAATTCTTCCAAGGAGACCACGCAAAACCCAGGCGCGGTGCAAAGTTGTTGACGTCCGGGCTCACGTAGGGAACGGCCGCGGGGTTCATAGCATTGAGCGAGTCAATAGGCTGCCCATAGGCTTCGTACCGCAGGCCAAGATTGAGCGTGAAGTTGGGCTTCACTCTGATATCGTCCTGAATGAAGGCGAAGATGTCCGTCTCTCGTAACGGAAGGATTGACGGTCCCTGCTCCACCATCCCGCCTGGCAGCGACTTAACGTCCGTGAAGCGCTGGAAGACAGCCAGGGCATTGGTAGCACTGCTCTGACCTTCGGAGATAAACGCACCCAAACCTCCATTGGGGGAGGTAGGAGATCCGAAGAAGTAGTGCCCCAGATCGGAAGGCGTACTGCTGACATTGGTCTGGGTGCGGACCAAGTCTGCTCCGAACTTGATCGTGTTCCGTCCTACAACCCGGGAGTAATTCTCCTGCGCCTGAAAGATGTTGCTGTTCGACTGGACAGGACTCGTATCCTGGCCGATCGTGAAGGTGTTGCCCGCTGCCTGAAAGTTGCCGCCGTAGTTCAGCGCGCAGGTTGAATTGGGCGTGGGCGGAATGCAGAAACCCCCAAAGTTGTTATTGGTGCTGTCATTGGTGACGGTGGCGGCCGGAACACCGGTGCCGAGGGGAGACTGAGTCGGGCCGTTGCCCTGTGCAATCCGGCTGAAAGCAAACCTCAACTCGTTCACCGAATTCATCGTGTAGTAGCGATGGTCCAAGAGGAAGCTCTGCGTGCGCTGAGACAGGAAATCCCGTTCTTCAGGCAGGGCGCCGAGATCGTCAAAGGCGGCTACTCCAGGTGGGGCAAAGGTCGACAGCGGGGCTTGTAGATCATCAACGAGGTACCGTCCGTAAATGGACTGGGATTCGCTGATCTTATAATCGACGCGGCCCGAAGCCTGCTGGTCCCGAACGTCAAAGATGTTGCCCTGCGGCAATAAATACGTACCGAACCCTACCGTCGTACCCGAAGCCAGGGTGGCCGACCCCATCGTGCAGGGATCATTGATCACGCCCGAACTCGAGTGCGGGTTAATGGCGCACGGGGAGCCCGTCGGAGGATTCTGGACCGAGGGAAAGCTGAGGAGGTCCGTCAACGCCTTGGTCTGCGGCTGGCTGCGGAGCGTCGCGAGTCCGCCGGGCGTGGGCACCGTATCGACTACGGGATAAACGCTGGACAGGTTGTTTCGGGCGCCGTCGTATTGGTAGGAGACAAAGAACCAAGCCTGGTCTTTCTTAATCGGCCCGCCGACTGTCGCGCCGCCGACGTTCTCATAGAAAGGAGCTGGTCCGGTCAGGCCGGCCGCCTGCTCCACGCGGTCCGACGCGTTGAATAAATCATCCTGGCCAAACCAGAAGGCGGTGCCGTGGATGTCGTTCCCGCCGTTTCGGGTGATGACGTTGACTGTAGCGCCCGTGCCGCGTCCAAATTCAGCCTTGGGCACCGCGGTGATGATGCTGTAGTCGGAAAAGACGTCCGTGTCCGTGAATTGCGTGGCCGCGCCGCCGAACAGCGGTTCGTTGTTGTCGACGCTGTCGATGATGAAATTATTGTCGCGGCCGCGCGCGCCGTTCGTCGCAAAAGGTACCAGTGTGCTCGCGAAGCTGAACGTCCGGACGCTGAACACACCCGGCGCCAGCAGTGCCAGGCTGTTGGCGTCGCGAGTCAAAAGGGGCAGAGTCTGAATTTGAGTCTTGCTGAAAACGTTGCTGAGTGTGGCGCTCGTCGGGTCGGTAGGGGGAGCGGTGGAGGACACGGTGATAACATCTGTCGGCGGCGGCTTTATCAATGTGAAGTTTTCGGTCGTGACTTGGTTCACGTCGACAATGACGTTGTCGTGAGTCTCAGACCTGAGAAAGGAACAGTCCGCCGTGACCTTGTATGTGCCCGGCGGCAACTCGCCCGCGAAATAGATCCCGGAGCTGTCAGGAACATAGGGCCGGCTGACCCCCGTGGCAGGATCGGTTACAGTAATCGTGCAGTTCTGTGCGAACTTTCCCGTGCTGCCGTCGAACACCGATCCGGTGATGGAGCCACTTATCGATTGAGCCCTGCTCGTTGAGCTAAATGCCGCTAGAATCGCAAACAGAAAAACACTCGAGCACGCTATTCGCTGCCTGGACACGTTCCCCCCTCCCTTGGCCCGAAGGCTTCGGAGCAAACAATGAATCGTCCGGCTGAATCCCCCTTAACAGTCCGATGTAAACGGATACGACTACCTGGCGAGGTCTGCTAAACCCCGCAAACGGAAAAAATCCTAGGTGATAAATAACCCGGCTGTCAAGCAGTTTTTTTTGCGATTGTTCCCGAGCGGCAAGTCGCAAGTGGCTAAGGGAGCGTGTCGCGCAGAACTCAGTAATCCACGGTCAGGGTCACATTCGCGGCGACCGGCCTGTCATTCTTTTTGCCTTGGTTCAAGTAGAGCGTGCCGCGAGGACTTTTGAATTTCCAGTTCTTCCCGTAGGCTGCTATCGCGCGCGCCAGAGCAGAATCTTGCATTGGAGTGCAGTTCTCAACGCTTCCATTGCTGCCGACAGCACAAATCAGATCAACGTGATTCTGCGGTTTAGCGAGAGCATTGATTCCGTCTGGGAGTGTGAGATCTCTTGCCTCGTCCACTCCGCCATCGACGTAGCGAGCGTCTACACTAGGAGGCGGGAGGCTGGCCCAAACCGCGAGCGACTCATGCTGCACTTTGATAGTAGGCTTTAGCACGACCGCCGTAGTGGTGCTAGGCGCTTCGGTGCCTCCCGCTGGTCCCGACGGACGTGGAGGCACCCCCGCAATTTGCTTCTTCAGAACACCCTCGTATGCCAAGGCGGACGCATTCATCGAGTCCCCCGCACGCTGCGCCAAATCTTCGACCTTGCCCAATACAAGCTGGAGATTAGCCTCTGCAGGATTGTTCGCAGCATCAACCTTATCGGCGCTCAGTTCTGAGGTGTAGGCACCCGCTATCTTGTTTCTGAGATCCTGTACAGTTTGGTTATCTCCGCCCGCGTTGATAACGTCTGGGAGGGCCGCCAGAGCATCTCCATACCTGCGCGCATTTATCTTGCCGATCACAGCGTCAGTTACCTGTTTGAGCGCAGCGTTCTGGGCAGCTCGTTTAGCATTATCCTCAATCGCGCTGATCCTGCTCAGGTATTCCTGGGCCTCAGGTGCAAAGACACTATGGTGGTCGACCAAATTCTGTAGTTCCGCTTTGACCTTGTCGTATTGCGGGTTTGACTTATCCTCAGCGTCGAAGTCCTTCTTCGCTACCTCCATCTTCTGCTGATCAGGAAGAATCTCTTTCAGCCGCGCCAGATATCCCTGAGCCAGTGCCATCCGCTTGGATCCTGGCAGGTTCATTTCCACGACAGTTTGGAATTCGTCGTCTGCCTCTTTGTACTTCTGTGCCCCGAAGAAACGAACACCCTTGTTGTACGCGTCTTGCTCGACCTGCTCTTCGTTCCCTCCAGACCGGACCACAGCCAAGCCCCCAATTCTCTGGTCGGCCCTAACTCTGAGCCCAGCGTCGATGTTCTCCGCAGTTCGATAGTCCTTCTCGGCCTCGTCGTACTTTTTCGCGTCCTCCGCCCGTCTGCCGGCGTCGAAGGCGTTCCTTGCCTTTGCCTGTTCGTCCTGAACTCGCGATACGCCCTGCCTAGCTTCCCCCTGCAATGGCCCTGACTCCCCCGCAAGCGTCTGCCAGTCGCTTAGAGCCCCTTCCAGTTGATGTTGCTGCTCAAGGTTCTGGGCCTCAGAGAGCAACTGCCTTTGCTCCGCGGTAGCCTCCGGCTTTGGCGGAGGTGGTGGGGGCTTAATAAGCTTCCAGACGACAATCGCGACCAGTACTATTGCGGCCGCCGCCGCGCCGATCACGGCCGGCCGCTTCCAGATTGGAATCGGCGGCGGCTCGACCTTTGGCCGGGGCTCCGGTGTCGAAGTCCGCAATGTGACCGGGGTCGGCTCCGGACTCGGTAGGATTGGTTCCGGTTCGCCGCCAAATGGACCGCTCGGGCCAGCCAAATCCGCGCCAGCAGGCGAAGGCGTCTCATCGACCCTTTGCTGGTCAGTCGCCTGGTCTGGCAGAAACACCCTGGTGGCAGACGCAGTCGCAGCCTCCCCAGCCTCGGCGGCATGCAGAAACTCCCGAATCCTGGAGTCTTCGGGGTGCTGGGATTCGAGTGCCCGGAGCAGTTGCGTCGCCTGGCCAAACTCGCGCTGCTCGATCTGAAGAATGGCCGTCCTGAGCTGATCCTCAAGCTGAGGACCCGCCAGAGTCGGGTTAACGGGGACTGGAAGCTGTGCTTCGGCTGATTTTCGGGCCTCGGCTTCCGCCTGCTCCTTTTGGCGCTGGATGTCCCTCTCGGCCTGCCGGCGGCGCGCTAAGCTCCGGATCGCCGCGAGATCAACGTTCCCCGGGAACTGGTGAAGCCCGTCGTCAGCTTCCTGAACGGCACGGTCAAACTCGCCGGTATCCAGAAGACTCTGAATCGTCTGGCAGCGAGCCTGGACCTTGCGACGCTCATCCGCGCGCGCGCTGGTGCGCACCATCTCGGCGAGGCGCTGGATTTCTTTGCGGCCGGGGTATTTCTTTTGCAGTCTCTCCGCGCCAGCGAGAGCAGCGGCGTAGTCCCGAGTCTGCAAGAGTTCGTTGACCTGCTCGATCTCCGCGTCGACTTGCTGCTTGATTTTTTCCTGCTCAAGCTTCGCCGCCTCCTGAACCTGGGCAGCGCGCGCCGTCAAGAGCAGGTTCGACAAGGCGGGATTGTCCGGGAAGCGCCGCAGCGCTGCGATGGTCTCACGCTCCGCCGCGGTATTCCGGCCGGAGTCAAGCAGCGACTGAATCGCGCGGCAGATTGCCGCAATTTCCTTCTGCTGCTCAACGGTCTGTTTCAGGCCCAGCGCAAAGTCGAAAAGATGCCGCGCCTCGGCGCTGTCGGGAAACTGCACCTGCAGAGCCCCGGCACGACTGACAGCGGAATCGTAGTTCTCAACGCGGATCAATTCCTGAATGATCGCCAGTTCGCGATCCAGTTGCTGCTCGCGCCGCGCATCCTCGAGCTGCCGCCGCGCCGACTCGTAGAGTTCGGTAAGCTCGGGGGTCCGGTCCGGTTCAGACCGCAGCCGATTGAGACTTTCTTCCGCCTCATCAAACTGCTGTTCAGCAACAAGCCTCGCGATGGCCTTGAGCTGATCTTCCGCTTCCTTTCGTCTCGTTTGTTCCTGGAGCTTGTGGCGTCCCGTTGCCAGCAGTTCCAGAATCTCCGCTTCGCTTGGGAACTCCTTGTTAAGCTCCTCTAATTGTTCCAGCGCCTCTGTGAATCTTTCCTGAATGAGAAGATGACGCGGAAACAGAAGCGCCTGTTGAATCCTGAGCCGTCGTTCGTGTGCTCGCGCCTGCTTGATCCGCTCCTGGAAATTCCGGACTTCGGGATGCTCGGCGTCAAGCTCACGAATCTTGCCCAGCTCCGCCTCGGCCACTGTCAGGTTGCCTGTATTTAAGGCCGTCTGCAGCGCCGAGATGCTGGCGCGGAGCATCTTTTCCCGCTCGATTCTCTTGCGAGCTTCCGCGAGCAGTGTGTTCACCTGAGCATGCTGTGAATCGAGCTTCTTCGCGTCCTCGAGCACGCGCACTGCTTCGGTGGATTGCCCCCGGGCGAGCAGCGTGCTGCCTTCCTCCATCAGCCGCTCGATCTTGGAAGCGACCTCCAGCCGCCGCAGCTCGGTGTTGACCTTGGCCATCAGATTCTTGGCGAGATCATTTGCGCTATCAAGATTCAAAACGCTGCGCAGCTTCTCTTTGGCCTTGATATATTCGCCCTGCTGATAAAGTACCTGGCCTTGTCCGACGAGCTCACCAACCATTTGCCGCCGGAGCGACAGTTCCAGCGGCTCAAGCTCCAGTACGAGATCCTCCAGCGACTGGAAGCGATCCTCAGGACGCTGCTCGAGACAGCGCATCACCGCCTGTTCCAGGGCTCGAGGAATATCCGGCACGAGTTCGCTCAGGGGCGCCGGTTTGTCAAACTTGATCTTGAAAACCACCGAAGGCAGGTTGGGACCATCGAAGGGCCTGACGTAGCTGAGAAACTCGTAAGCAACGGTTCCCACCGAGAAGATGTCGGACCGGTGATCGATGTGCTGCCCGCTGATCTGCTCCGGTGACATGTACTGGGGCGTGCCGATCACCATGCCCGACTGCGTCATGGTGGTGGCCGCGATATGGACGATACCGAAGTCGAGCACGGTCACCGTGCCATCGGTCTTCACGAAGATGTTGCCCGGTTTCACATCGCGGTGGACGACGTCGTGCTTATGAGCAAAATCCAGGCCTCGGCAGAATTGCAGGATGATGCCCAACTTCTGGGCCAGGCTCAAGGGTTCCCGGCGCGCAATCATCTTCTCGAGACTCTCGCCTTCCAGGAACGACATGGCGATGAAAGGTCTGCCTTCCGCATCGCCCATGTCAAAGATGGTGATGATGTTCGGATGCTGGAGCCGGCCCGCCGCCTGCGCTTCGCGGTAAAACCGCTTCAGCATGTCAGGATCCGCTGCCAGGCTGGAAGTCAACGTCTTCAGAGCTACTAATCGACCAATTACAGGGTCGCGGGCCTTGTAAACGATTCCCATCCCGCCCCGGCCCAACTCTTCCAGGATTTCGTACTTGCCGAATCGTAGGGTGTCGACTGCAGCCATAGCGCTTCCGGTGTAAACAACTATAAGACGACGCTAAATCGGTTTCTTGCGCAGTTCCGCCAGCACTACCGTAATGTTGTCCGGACCTCCCGCCGAATTGGCTCGGGCGATAAGTTCCCTCACACGGTCGCCCAGCGGCTCCGCAGATCCAACGACCTCCGCAATCGCGGCCCGCTCTACTACTTTGTAAAGACCGTCGCAGCAAATCAGCAGGCAGTCACCACCTTCCAGTGGAGTTGTGGTCAATTCCACGTCGAGCCTTTCGGCTGTACCGACGGCCTGGACGAGCATGTCTGCAAACCGGCTGTCAGCCTTGAAGTCCTGGTGCATCTGCTGAAGCGAATTGCCGATCGTCTGATCGCGGGTCAGCTGCTGAAGCTCGCCGTTTCTTAGAAGATAGGCACGCGAATCGCCCACGTGCGCCACCACTACTTTCGCCGTCGTAACCAGCGCCGCCGTCAACGTGGTGCCCATACCGTGGTGTTCCGGATTATCGCGCGCAACCGTCGAAACCTGCTGGTTAGCGGTCTCGACGGCCTTCGTCAGTTCTTGCTCCCAATCGATTGGGTGATCAGTTTCAGATAGTGACAGGTTGCGAAGAAACTCCGCCGTCAGGGTCTCAATGCAAATCTGGCTGGCAACCTGGCCCGACTGATGACCGCCCATCCCGTCCGCGACCGCCAGCAGCAGGCCGGGCGGATCGAGCTGGCAGTCGACCTGCACCTGTTCGGGGTGAAGTGTGCGTCCGCCGAGATCAAATATGAGAAAGTTGTCTTCGTTGTTCTGGCGTTTTCTGCCAATGTCGGTGCAAGCCACCACGGACGCGGGCGGCTCCCCGACAACGACGGTTTGGACGGGCGCTTCGCTTAATTCAGGGGAAGAGTCCACGACTTCATTACCTCTCCGCATGATCTCAATCGGGCAATAGAGCCGTTTGGGCTCCGCGTAGCATAACAGAAAAACTCGGGGGGACAAGCGTTTTTGTCCCCGACGACGACGCTGGCCCGCGAACCCAGGCTCCGACCGCGACCGGAACCGCTACGCCGTTGCAAGCTACCGGGCACGGCCGCTCTTGTCGAAGCCGCCCCCGCCAGGCGCTCATCCCTTTTAATGACGCTAGTATACTGACTCGCCTTCGATTATACTGGCGCGTCTGGATTGGTCAACCGCAGAGGATTTTAACCCCGCCAGTATCAAGACGTTGCGCAAGGCGCCGTGGGACGTACCGAGGCCAGCATGGCACCGATGGAGGTTCAGCAAATGGATCAACGTTACAGCACCGAGAATCTGCTGGTGCTTCGCAAGCTCACCCGTGCCGTTGCCGATCTCTTGCGCGGGCAGATGCATACCTACCTTTCGGCACTGGCTCCCGTGATGCGGCCGGCGGGCTTACTGGGTCATTACGTTCAGGGCGGCTCGAAGGAAGTCTCGCGCGACGCGGTTAAGACATTTCAAGAGCTTGAAGGTATCTATGGAAATTCGGCCACATCCAAGCCTTTCGGCCTGCTTAAAGAGCTACGGACACCTTTCGAAGTAAGCGGCTCGGCATTGGAACTTTCCTCGGTGGAGTACAACTACCAGGCCACCGCCAACGGACATTCCAAGGCCGTCTCGATTATGTCGCCATTCAAGTGGGTGCTCAGCTATGCTGATTTTACTCCGGCGCGGCTCAAGCAATTGCTGCTGGATAAGCATCGAACAGACAGCGAAACTGCGCGGTTCGTCCTGCACTATAGTCTTCTCCAACTCGTGCTCGTCAGGCAGCCCGCGGTTACCCAGATCCTGGAAGATCTGAGGTTCAAGATCGCTTCAGGCCGGATACCGGAATTCGGCGACCTGCCCGTCATTACCATCACTTCTTTGGTGCCCACCGTCCGGCCGCCGGATGACGTGATCATCCAGGCTACGGAAATCGCAGGCCGCGATACCTTCGAGGAATTGGTCGATGTCGAAGGGGTGCAGGCGATGCACGATCCGCTGAAAGACAGGCTGACGGAACTGCTGGCGAGCCACGGCGTAAAGTAACATAAACCCGCCGTTTCCCACGGCGAGCACTGAAGAGACTCCTTTGGACGGAGAGACGACTTCACGGAGCCTGTGAATCAACGTAAATACGTTTTATCTCGGCGATACGCTCGTTCGTAAGCTTGGCGACGCAGGCTGTCTTTATTAGCGGAGCGATGCTTCCACCCTTATACAATTCAGCCTCACCTGCGCAGTCCGCGTCTCGATAGGCGATCCAAGCCCGTTGCGCAACTCTGAGTGAGTTCTTGTTATCGGGTGTCAGCTTCTCGAGGACTGTCCGATATAGATCATTCAATTGCTTGTCGGCATCCTGAGCCTCTTTCGCAGAACACTGGTTCATTTCCACTTGGGTCGTCGCGTCCTTGCAGGCGTCCTGGATGGTAACCGCCCGGCTCGAAAAAACGGGATGGCCAGGCGCGAGAATCAAGACAGAGAAAACGCAAAGCAGCCGGTTAGTCGTTTTTCGGTTCATACGCCCTCGCCAGCCCGCCACCCCGTCATTTTGTACTCTCCATCGGCGTCATCCAATGAGGACCACATAGCCGGGGGCCCATGTTCTACCCGTGCGTCAGGGCGTGGCAAATAGCGAACTTTCGGCTTTGCGCCTGGTCACCAGGCCCTCTACGGTCTTGCCCCCGGCATGAACGTATTTCATCAATTCGCCCGGCACGGCATCGTACTGTCCCTTGTTGAGCTTCTTCAGCAGCGTTGACCTCTGAAAAGCATCTGGCCCGACATTGTACACGAAGCTCACCAAGGCATCGAACTGGTTTTGGTTCAGCTCAACGGTGACAGAGGCCTTGATTACCGATTCGAAACTGCTTACCTTCTGCCTTAAAAGAGCCTCGGCCTTTTCGCGCGTGATTCCCTTGAGATATGGTTTTTCGGCAGGAGCTTTGCCGGTGCAGCGCCCCTTGTGGATGAGCTGACCATATCCGATCGTGCAGTGCCCCGCGACGTCGTTATACATCGTCGCGCGAAACCCCTCGAAGCCCTCAATCATTTCAATTCCAGCCTGGCTGATCGCGTCGGGTATCTTCGGCTTCTTCGGAGCCACCGCTGTGCCGGCCGGAACAGGCGGCGGAGAAGAAAAGAGGAGTTCGGCAATGTCCTGAGCATCGCACCGGCCATATGTCTCAACTGTTGAGAACTGGGCAAAGTCGTTGATTCCGATTGGCCCGGGAGTATCCCCACACAGCGCCATAGCCCCCGGGTCTGCAGAATCGTTTCTTCCGAGTGTTCCTGGCGTCTGCGCAGGCAGGAGGGGGCCGCCTAAGACGTAGCCTGTTGGGCCGGGCTTCCTTGATCCAGCCATAAGTGCTTATCTACCCTTCCTAGAGTCCTCAAGGCCGACTTTAGCCCCGAGACAGACAGCATGAGGAAACAGAATCGCCTGTCACCAGGAGCAGTCCGGCTCGGCCTGTATGCCGGCAATCGAAATCCTGTGCCTGTCCAAGGTATGTTGTCAAGTCGTGGCGCCGTGCCCCTCTGCGCTGCGGAGGGACGCGAGAAGCTGTACAGATTGGTTTCTCGAAGGCTTTTTCAGCCGTCGAGTGGAAGTGATAGTCTAAACTGCAATCCCGACTTCGCACGGAGGGGGCAACATGTCGAAAACGCGTCGCGATTTCCTCAAGACAGCCACGGCCGGCATGGCTGCGGGTTTGGGCGGAGTGGCGTCCGCGAGCACATCCAATGTATCCGCCGCCGCCCTTGATTCCCTGCCCTCCACGGGCCCGCTTCGCACCCAAAGCGAGCCACCGTCCGGCAGCGTCGAAATCCGCACCACCGATGCGACTCGCAAGTTCTCCACCGCCCCGCCGCTCATCTGGACGCCGTCGGCGCCCGGCGCGGCGTCGAGCGACGTCATCGTGCTCGATCCCGCCCGAACCTATCAGGAGCACCTCGGCATCGGCGGAGCCTTCACCGACGGCGCGTGCTACACGTTCCATCGTCTGCCGGATGGCGCTCGCGCAGAGCTGTTCCACGAGATGTTTCATCCCTCCGAGATGGGATTGAGCGCCGGACGCATTTGCATCGGCTCGAGCGACTACAGCACCGAAGTCTACAGCTACGACGAAGGCGCGCCCGATCCCGACCTTGCGCGCTTCTCCATCGATCACGACCGCGCCTGGATTCTGCCCATCCTGCGCCAGGCCCGCAGCGTCAATCCCGGCCTGTGGCTGCTCGCGTCGCCCTGGAGTCCGCCAGGCTGGATGAAGCCCAACGGCTCGATGCTCGGCGGCTGCATGCATCAGCGGTCCATGCCCGCTTACGCCAACTACTTCGTGAAGTTTCTCCAGGCGTACGAGGCGGCGGGAGTGCGCATCAACTCGATCACCTCGCAGAACGAGGTCGACACCGAGCAGGACGGACGCATGCCGGCCTGCGCCTGGCCGCAGGAGTACGAAATCAGTTTCGTGAGCGAGCATCTCGGTCCGGCGCTGAGGAAGAACAACCTCGACACGGCAATCTGGCTGCTCGACCATAACTACAACCTCTGGGGACGCGTCCTCTGCAGCCTCGCGGATGACGGTCTGCGCGAGTTCTGCCACTCGGTCGCCTGGCACGGCTACGTGGGCACACCGGAGATGATGAGCAAAGTCCACGACGCTTACCCGCAGGTGGAGATGTTCTGGACCGAAGGCGGACCGGATTACACGGCCAAAGACTACCTGACCGACTGGTGCAATTGGGGCGTGACGTTCACCGGCGTCTTTCGCAACTGGTGCCGGTGCATGATCGGCTGGAATCTCGCGCTCGACGAGCACGGCAAGCCCAATATCGGGCCGTTCAGTTGCGGCGGCACGGTGACCATTCACTCCGGAACCGGCGAGATCACGCGCAGCGGCCACTTCTGGGCCATGAACCACTTCGCGCGCTCCATTCGCCGCGGCGCGCGACGATTCCAGTCGGACGCCGGACCGGAAGGCGTGAGCCACGTGGCGTATCGCAATCCGGACGGGACCATGGCGCTGGTGCTGACGAACCCCGGGGACGAGCGGAGCGTACGGTTGCAGCTCGGAGGGATGACGGCAGCCGCGCCGCTGGCTGCAGGGTCGATTACCACGGCGATTTGGCGATAGCCCACAGGAGTCGTCAGAAAGACAGACCAAGGAACTGCGATCCAGGGCAGGTTTCCGCCAGGCTGGGACGAAGAACGAGTCCGGCGTCTACTCAAGTACTACGACCGGCAAACGGCAGAAGAGGCCGCGGCCGGAGACGAACCTAACTTGAGGATCAGCACGAAACCGCGCTGAAGGCAATGATGAAAAACCCCGCGTTTTCAACACTCTGTTAAATCGCTGAGTCTAAGAACATCGCGAGCAAGCGGCCAGCCCTTTGACGTACGGCCTTTTCTACCTTCCCCACCGGGAAAATTCTACTCGGCGAGGGCGCCTCCAAACCGGGCAACTTTGTCTCAACCGTCGAAAAAGCAATGACTTAAGGTTAATCGAGACGACTGGTACGGAGCGTGCCTGATTTCGTCGATTCATAAGGGGAGGGGGGCGATGCCATCCCACCGACCGGGGGGACGGTGTGAGCGGCTCTGATCTCTCCTCTCCCATGGACACGGGACCCGCGACGATCAGAAGGAGCGCCATGTACGATCAGAACGAAGGCCAGTTTGATGAATCGGATGCGACCCGCTCAACACGGGCGCCAGCACCTGCGCCACATGTCCCGAGCGCCGCAGCCGTGGTGGCCATTGTGCTACTCGCCGGCGCGGTGGTCGTGAGCCTCGGCTACACGTTTAGCCAGCGCCGGCAACTCCACGATCTGTCTGCAAAACAAGAGCAGGCAACGAATGAGCTGCAGCAGAGCCTCGATGCGCTCGCGGCTCTCCGGGCGAAGGTTGACGCCCTGGGCACGCGGCCCGCGCCCCAGCCGGCGCCAACGGAGCTCGCTGACAGCCAGACCGCAGCCCTGCAGAATCCCGCAGCGCTCGCAACCCAGCCGGTCCGCAAAACTCACGTTCGGCGCAAGCCGCGCGTGATCGAAGATCCGCGCTGGGCAAAGATGCAAAAACAACTCGCCGACCAGCAGCAGCAACTGACTTCCACCGAGCAGGATCTCGAGACCACGCGGCAGGAACTGTCCGACAATCTTGAGTCCACGCGGGACGACCTGAATGGATCCATCGCCAAGACGCACGACGAACTCGTCGCTCTCGAAAGGAAAGGCGAACGCAATTACCAGGAGTTCGACGTGACCAGGTCGAAGGAGTTCCAGCACGTGGGCCCGGTTGGACTGGAGTTGAGGAAAGCGAACACGAGGCACGACTTCTATGACGTCACGCTACTCGTGGACGACTACAAGCTGGACAAGAAGCATGTCAACCTGTACGAACCGGTCTGGATTTACCCCGAGGACAGCCGCGAGCCGATCGAACTTGTGGTCAATCAGATATCGCGGGATAGAATCCACGGCTACCTGAGCTCACCGAAATACCCGGAGACAACGCGAACGGCGCTGAATGCCCAGGCACCGGGCGGCGCCGCAGCGTCCAATACCGGCGCCTCAACCAACGCGGCGGCTCCGAATGCCGGATCGACTCCCGACACGAGCGCGAGTCCCAATACAGGCGCGGGCCAGAGCAACGTCTCGCCGGCCGAGCCGAAGCAACAGTGACCTGAAGCGGCGATCCAAGAGCGACGAAAACAAAAACCCGGCTGTCCTCAATCAGCGCAAGCGGGAATCCATGTCGTCATTCCCCCTTCGGTTGAGAATGACGACTCCGCAAGGTCCTTCCCCAATAAACCGCAGGCGCACCTGCCGACCACGCACCCGTGGCCGTCACTCAGAAGGTCCATCGGCCGGGCGCCATCCTGTTAACCTTCCCTCTCGCGCTGCGTAGTCATCCCAGGAGGGAAACGATGATCCAACGGCTTGTTGCGTGCGGCGCCGGAGTTTCAGCGCTGATGTTGCTGCTGTTGTCGACCGCTTCGGCCCGGGCAGCCGATGTCACCGGACGCTGGCAGGTCACAATCACGATGTCCGATGGAACCGTAACCGGCTTCGCCTCGTTCAACGAGAGCGGTCACGACGTGACGGGTTGGGTGGGACCAAGCGAAAACGATCCCATTCCCATCAGCGGAGTTCTCAGGGGCAACAAGTTAACCATCAGGACGCATCCTCAACCGGGACGCAACGTGGCCTTCGCGGAATGCGACGTGACGGTCAATGGCGACAAGATGACCGGCACAATCGATACCAACAAGGGCACCATCGAATTTGTAAGAAGCGCGACGCCATCGAGCCGGTAGCACAGGCACGTTTACCCGTGCCTCTCCTACCTGTGCCGTTTTTCCTCCTACCCGCGCGAATCGAAAAAACCCGCGGCGGGGAATGAGAAAGGCTTCCAAGGCCCAGCGCTCTTAATAACTCATTATTTTTCAATAAGTTCTCTGCCGAAATCGGCTCTAAAATCCGGTGAATCTGGAAAAAAGAACCTCGCAACCGACCCACCCCCGGAGATTTCCACAGGATAAGCTCTTGAATCTGAGCAGCGAAAAAAATTGTCTCACTTTCCTCAGTTTCACCCACTGTCCCATTTCGATGTGCTAGGGTCCAAATCGGACGGGCGCGCCGGCATCGCGAGGCTCGCAGGCGTCTGATCTCAAGGCTTGGTCGGTCGCGCTGCGAGGGAAGGATTGACCTTAGGAGCATATCGAGAGAAGTGAAAAAACCGCGTCGCCGAGCCGAACTCCCTGTAGCGTGCCTGTCCCAGGCCCGGATCCGGTGGAGAGCCTAGAAGTCGAGCCGATACTTTGAGCGAAGCCCAGCTCGCAGGATCGCGCTATGAGCTTGGAAGGACAGCGTTTACGGCAAGCGATCGATCCCGAGCGGAGAGTTATTGCCTCGCTGCTCCGGGCGCCGTCGGGCGGAGCCTCCGGCAGGAGGCCAAAGCCACTAAGCCATTTAGAATCAGCATCGGCTCGCAAAAAATCGCCAAAAAAGGGCTTACCAAAGCCACTCGGGCTGCGGAGGTCGCGACGATGATCGCCCAAGGTAAACCGATTGGATACAATCTGATGTCTCGAGGTTTGCGAAGCAGTCGCACAAAGGAGGAAATCAGCCAAAGCCATTCTCGGGTGTCGGTCGTCGGTTGCCGGTTTATTGCTTGTTGATTCCCAAGGATGGTAAATCGTCGACCCTGGATCTTGAAGATGACATGGGTCAACGGTCAACGGTCCACGGTCCACGATTCTACGAACCGACACCGACGACCAGTAACCGACGACCGGCAACCGCCAAGTGCCGACCGAGATTTGACCTATCCCCCTCGAAACAGGCATACTTCGGACAGCGGCACATCGGCGAGACCGGAGGAAAGTGCAAGCGGAAATCATCAAATTCGATGAGTTCGAGCTTGACCTCGGGCGCTCTGAGTTACGACGGCAAGGCCGGCCTCTAAAGCTCGAAAAGATCCCCATGGAACTCCTGACCCTGCTGGCCGGGCGCGAAGGTCAGCTTGTGACTCGCGACGAGATCATCAGGCGGCTCTGGGGTGACAACGTCTACGTCGATACACGTCAGGGAATCAATACCGCGATTCGTAAGATCCGGCTCGCGCTTAAGGACGATCAAGACGATCCGCGGGCGCTGCTGACCGTCGTCGGCAATGAAGCCGCGCTCTGTGATGGCCGGCCTTTAGCGCATACGCCCGGATTCTGGAACTGAAAACCTGACGAACCGAAGGATGGCAACCGCAGCCCAAACCGATCGTGCCGCCGTCGAGGAACAAGTCCTCGGAATCATCCGCGAGATTCTCACCGAACTCGGGTCCGAGCAGGTCGCGCGCAACGCCAAACTGAACTCCGCGCTGGAGCGCGAGCTCGGTCTCGGGAGCCTGGAGCGCGTGGAGTTGCTGGTGCGCTGCGAAAAGCGATTCGGACGCCACTTGCCGGACACACTGGCGCACAATGCCGAGACACCCGCCGACTGGGTCCGCGCCTTGCTCGTCGGCCAGACCAACGGCAGCGATCGCCAGCGCTACCGGATCGAACAGCCGGAACGAGAAGCCCCCGCGGCGCCGGAATCGGCGCGCACCTGGGCCGAGGTCCTGTGGCGCCACGCGGAAGTGGAGCCCGACCGCGTCCAGATCCACCTGCTCGAAGGCGATTCCGGACAGGACATCACTTACGCCGGGCTGCTCGAAACGTCTCTGCGCGTGGCGGCAGGCCTCCAGGCGCGCGGATTGCAGCCGAACGAGACGGTGGCGATCATGTTGCCGACCTCGTCGGACTTCTTCTACTCGTTTTTCGGCGTGATGCTGGCCGGCGGCATCGCCGTGCCGATTTACCCTCCGGCGCGGCCCGACAAGATTGAAGAATACGTCCGGCGCCAGGTGAAGATTCTGCACAACGCTGAGGTCCGCTTTCTGATCACCTGGGACCGCGCCAAGTCGGTCTCAAACCTGATGGGTCTCAGCCTGCCGAGCCTGCAGGGTGTGACCTCGGTCACCGAATTGGAACGTATCGGGCGCGACAGCGGCCTGCGCCCAAACGCACGCGACGTTAACGCGGCGGATATCGCATTTATTCAGTACACCTCCGGCTCAACCGGCGACCCCAAAGGCGTGGTGCTGACGCAGTCCAACGTGCTCGCGAACGTACGCGGTATTGGCGGGGCGGTTAAATTCCGCCCGGACGACGTGGTGGTTACCTGGCTGCCCCTCTACCACGACATGGGCCTGATCGGCTCGTGGCTGTTCAGCGTCTATTACGGTGCGCCGATTACCGTCCTTTCCCCTCTGGATTTTCTGGCGCGGCCCGAACGATGGCTCTGGGCGCTGCATGATTCCGGCGGGTCGCTCTGCCCTGCCCCGAACTTCGCCTACGAACTCTGCGCGCGCAAAATTCGCGACGAAGCCCTGACAGGGCTCGGCCTAAGCCGCTGGCGCATCGCCATCAACGCGGGCGAAGCGGTGCTCCCCGAAACCCTCACGCGCTTCGCCCAACGCTTCGCCCCCTACGGTTTTCGTCCCGAGGCGTATGTACCCTGCTACGGCCTGGCGGAATGCTCCGTTGCGCTGACCTTCCCACCCATCGATCGGCCGCCGCGCATAGACGTTATCGACCGGCGGGCCTATTCACGTGAGGGTCGCGCCGAGCAGGAGACCGCGGCGGCGGCCAGTACGGCCACGAATGGCACGGGCGACCCCGACCTGCTGCGATTCGTCGCCAACGGCACGCCGCTGCCCGGCCATGAAGTACAGCTTGTGGACGACGAAGGCCGCGTGGCCGGCGAACGCGTCCAGGGGCGGATTCTCTTCCGCGGGCCCTCGCGCACGCCGGGCTACTATCGGAACCCCAAAGCCTCGACCGCCGTGATTGACGCCGAGGGCTGGATGGATTCGGGCGACCTGGGCTATTGGGCCCGCGGCGAACTCTTTGTCACCGGACGCGCCAAAGACCTGATCATCCGCGCCGGGCACAATATCGTTCCGCAGGAGATCGAGGCGGCGACGGCGGAGGTGAAGGGCGTGCGGCGGGGATGCGTGGCCGCGTTCGGCAGCCGCGACCCGCGCTCGGGCACGGAGCGCGTGGTGGTGGTGGCCGAGACGCGCGAGAC
>JASHQD010000385.1 GCA_030037755.1 Terriglobia bacterium | reverse complement strand
AAGGCGAGCACCTGGCTCTGACGGTCTGCGGGCGCTTTGATCGGACGGGAAGCGACGCCTGCGCCGCGTTCAAACATGTGGCGCGTGCAGGCGCTTCATAGTATTTTGGAATTGGCGCGCGCCCGTAGCTCAGTTGGATAGAGCGGCAGACTTCGAATCTGTAGGTCGGGGGTTCGAGCCCCTCCGGGCGCGCCATCTAACCTTCTGTGAGACAGAGGCTTGAATCAGGCTCCGCCTCGCCACTTGCAGCGAGCTGTTTTTGTGGGTGACCACCCTCGGTGACCACCTCTCGTCTTTCGGCCAGCCTTTGGAAGGCCGCCTCCACCGCGTCAGCCTGTGGGTGGCAATATCTCTGGGTGATCGTAATCGAGCTGTGGCCGGCAATTCTCGCCAGGGTGAAGGCGTCGCAATTCGGGGCGAGCCACGTCAGAGCCGTGTGCCGAAGGCAGTAAGGCTCGAACGGCTTGACCTCCAAGGAGTCGGGGTTCTTCTTACGGGCATCTCCGAGCGTGGCCAGTGCCTTGGCGTGCCATTTCTTCGCGCTACTTTCCTCCATGTGTCCGCTCGCCGAGCCGGTCGGAAACACCCAGCCCTCAGCTGGTGAGCCCTGCGAATCGTGACGCGCCTTGAGAGCCTGATAGACCTCGGTGAGCATCGGAAGCAAGCGACGTGCGGCCTTGGATTTTCCCTGCGTCACTTGAATCAGCCCGCCGTGCCCGTTCAATAACACGTGCTCCCACCGCAGACGGTAAAGCTCGCCGGGACGCATCCCGGTGCCGAGCATCACCGTTGCCACGTGGCGCCACGGCTGAGGGCAAGCGGCCAGATAAGCCTCAGCCTCAGCGCGATTCAGCACTCGCTCTCGCTGCCTCTCACCGCGGGCCAAAGCGATCTTCGGCATTCGGTCTATCGTGCCCCATTCCGTCGCGAGAGAGAGTGCACGGCGCAGCGTCCGTAGACCGCAGTTGATTGTTGACGGCGAGAGAGCCGCCCACCGCGACTCGAACTGCCGCGCGTTTTGGTCGGTGATCTCGCTCAGCCGAAGGCTCGCGATCTGGGACGCCAGAAGCCGCTTCGCTCCGTCGCAATAGTATTGCAGCGTACCGAGCTTGTCCCTGAATTTGCTCTCCGAATAGGGTAGGAAGTCACGCTTGAGGAACTCCGCGAGCGTCGGCGCCGGTGTCGCTTCCAAGATTCCCCAGTTCCCGCGCGCCAGTTCAGAGCGTATCTTCCCCTCGATTGCCCGTGCGATCTTTGCTTCGGTGGCGCGGGTTGACTTCCGAATAACCTTGCCTTGCCATGTGAATTTTGCCATGTAGTAACGGCCCTTTTTGTAGATCACAGGTCACCCTTTCTATTTGGTTTCTTTTTGCTGCTTCCCTTCGGCCTGCCGCCCAGTTTCGCCCATTCGCGCAGTTGGGCTTTACCGTGGCGCTTCGCGCGCTCGTTGCCGCCCTTGCGTCCGATCTCCGCAAGATATTCTCGAATCATTTTGTCCCTATCATTCGTCATAAACTTAGCTGCTAAGATTTAATCTTAGCCGCTAGGTTTATCCTTGTCAAGCGAAGGAGTGGAGGTGGCATTCGGTGTGAGCGGCGTGCAGTTGAAAGGACCCCAGCGCTTAGCACCAAAGGCAACACACTGAGGACATTAGATATACGGAGAGTGTTGCAAGAACTCCAGCGTTTAGTAAGAAATAGCACCAGGAGGAAGCATGATCTACGAGCCTTCATCACCAAGGCGTCTGTTGAGAGTCGAAGAGGCGGCTGATTTCCTGAATGTGAAACCGAGCACGATTCGAGCATGGCTGCTGCGTGGGCGACTACCGCGCGTCAATGTCGGTGCGAGAGCTGTCAGGATCCCATTGGAGGCACTTGAAAAGCTCGTCTCCGAGAACACCGTCCCGGCTCGCAAGTGAGGTGCCGAGGTGCACCATCACCTCTCACCCCCCGAGTCTTTGCGCCGCTAAGCGTCGAAACCAACTTGCGAACCATGACACCGCCCGGAAAAACACGGCGCCAATCCCGATTCCACAATTTCGAGGACTGGCAAGGAATCTTTGCGATGATCTCGCGCGGTTTCGTGGAGGAGTACTGTTTCAAACTGGGGCGCAACGAGTGGGTACTGTACCTTGCGCTCGCGACCTTCTACAACGGTAAGCAGCGCCGTGCGTTTCCTACCCCGGAACAGCTTTACGCTGTTGTCCCAATAAGTCGGTACGGCCGGAGTAGAGCAATGCGGAAGCTCATAGAACTGGAACTCATCGAGGTGTGGGGCGAAACGCTCAAAAGGAGAAGAAGAACTTTCTACCGGCTGCTTAACGTGAGCGACGGGCGCAGACACCTGGCCAATCGGCAGCAACGCAGCTATAAGGAACTTCGCGAGCTAGCCGGTAAGGGAGAATTGCCGGCTGACGAGGGATGGCTGCACCGGGCCGACCCTAAAGGCGTGCATGAGGAGTCCCCCTGCGATCACCAACAACAAGCCCAGGCGTGACCTCCGCGAGCGCCAGATTCTAAAGGCCAGTACGACCGGCCTATATTGAAGGCTGAAGAGCTCCGTTCTTGTCCTTTTCTTGTCTTTCAAAAGCTGCGCAGACTGCCCATTGTCCGCTGCAAGCGTTGATATTCTGAGGGGCGATTGCTCTTCTGAATTCATCTTCTATAAGGTCTGGAGCAGAACTCTTGCGGATGGCGCAACAAAGTCAGCCAAATTACTTGCATCTTTGGCAACAAGATCTGGGGGCAACTTTGTTGCGCGGACTATAGTGGTAGCGGAAGCAGTGGCCCGAGGTGTCGGACCCTTCTTTGATTCCTGTAATTCCCTTTCGCTCTTTCAGTTAGGTGACACGCACAGCCCTCTGAGTTCTTGCTCGACGCGCCTTCACTCGCGGATATCCGTCGGATTGCTGGGGTGCCTTTCTTCGGCGTCGTCTTTCAGCTTCGAGACAAAGACTCTTCCTGCGTCCGCCCGGACACCTCGCCCGCGGGGCATTCGCAGGCTCGGCCGCCTTCTAAGTCCTTAAAAACGGTGTCTAGTACTGGACGATCTATGTAGACTTCCACTCGGCCAGCCCTTTTCCGCTTGACAACGTCGCGGACCACGGCCTTACCCGGCAGAGGACCGTAAAAGTAGTCGAGCTTGGAAAAGCCCTGCGCGTCAAATCACAGGCGGCTCGGAAACAGCTTCTCCGTTCGGGGCGACCGGTGGCGCCCAAAGAGCCGCCAGCTATTCGATCCAAAGGGTTTCATCCCAGCAAATCGGGCCGTGGCTCCGCCCAAGTCCCTGCGCCGCTGAACGAAGTGGTGGGCGGGTGGGGTCTCTCAAGGCGAAGACACAAAAAGCCGTCCGCTGCCAGCTCCGTCACAGTGGCGCAATGCGCGACATCCAGGCGCAACCCTCGACGGGCGCTAGGGGGCGGTGCTCGGCGGCTTGCCGCCCAACTTCTGCTTGAGCGTGGCGTGTGCCTTGGCCTTATGCTCCTTTACCCCGAGCACATATCCCGCTTCGACGGCGCTGCCGGCAACCACTTCTTCAGGGATGAATTTAGCCGCCCGATCAAAGTCGGGTGGCGTGAGGCCTAGTGCCTGAGCGACGTTGCCCGGCTTCCTGATGACCGATTCTGACGTGATCGAGGCGGACGAATCGCTTAGTTCAATCGCCGCGGGCAGCCCTTCGGGCACCAAAGCCTTGATGTGGGCGTCGTCGTGCGGCACCATAACTCGGATATTTCCCTGTGAGTCCGGCTGCTCAAGGTGTACCCCAGTACGCTCCGGCCCCGCGTACAGCACGCACCTTACCCTCCGCCCAGGTGCCGTCGCCCAGGTTCACCAAGACGCGCTCCCAGAAGTTCCTCGCCTGTTCTACTTGA
>JASHQD010000384.1 GCA_030037755.1 Terriglobia bacterium | reverse complement strand
GCGAGCAGCAACCGTTCCTCGGGTGAGATTGCAGCCAGAGCCTCGTCCGTCGCTTCTTCGAGACGCGGATCGGGCAGGGGTGCGGATTCGGCCTCCGGCGCGCGGAAATCGTGTCCGGCCTCCACCTGCTCTTCCAGGCTGACCAGACGGCGCTCACGGCGCGCCCGGTCGGTGAACTTGTGGGCCAGAACGCTGCGCAGCCAGCCCTCCAGCGACCCACGCCCGTCGTAGTAGGCAAGCTTCGAAACGCGCCGGCCATCCGGCGCGTCGACTCCGTAAAGCTCGGCGTAAACGGAATCCGCCAGTTCACGCGCCGCGCTTTCCTCGCGCGCGATGGCGAGCGCCGAGCGACTCAGGCTGTCGCGGTATCGGATCAGGAAGGCGTTCCAGGCCGGCTCGCTGCCCGCGGCACAGGCTCGCGCCAGGGCGAGATCCTGCAAGCGCAGCGTTCCGCAAAAATCGGCCACTGATTCTGAAGATCGGCCGTCTTCCGGTGTCAGATACTTGGTGGCGATTTGCTCCAGTATTGACGCAAACCGGGCCGCGTCGATGCCAAACTCGGCGGCGCCCGATCGTCGCCAGAGTTCGTCCTGCACCTCCGCCGGCAATCGCGATGCTGTGAGGGGGTCGCCTTCAGTCGTCGTACTCGTTTCGGAGCTGCTCATCTGCTGCTCGCCGGCCTCGCGTGAACGCTGTCATGCTGAAGCGGCGGTGTCCTCACCGCCGAAGCGGCTGCTCGTCCGGGCGCGGCGGTGAGGGCACCGCCGCTACAGCATGACGGGGTTCAAGGTCCACTCAGACATATGACGTTCGCTTCAGGACCGGCCGAAAAATAGGATGCAAGAACAGAATGCCACAGCGTTCCCACGGGTGGACAGAGGCTCCTAGCACCCACTGTCCCCAAGGAGGCGCTGTCATGTCGCGCACTACCAGGCTCGTTTTGCCCGCTGCCGCTCTCGTCTTTGCTCTGCTGGCCTTTCAAAGTCCAGTTCCCTCCACCGCCGGCCAGGTTTCTCCAAAGTATAAGGCTCTCGACCCGATCACGGAAGGCAACCTGACAGTCTTTCCCGTGGTCGCCTCCGACACCTACGATACGAGCGTATTCATCACGCTGGACGAAGGCATGCGCCGCGGCGAGGTGGTGATCACGGAAGCCGGACGCACGGGGATGATCCGCCCGCGCCGTCAATATCCTGAGGCGCGCCCCGAGTTGCTCGCGGCGCCGCAGGGAGATGGCGCCGAGGTCAATCGGCTGGTGCTGCTTAACGATTCCAGCCGGCCGCTGATTCTGCTCGCCGGGGAGATCGTCACGGGCGGCAAGCAGGACCGCGTTGTGGCCAAGGATCGCATCGTGCCGCCGCACAGCGAGCCGATCGACTTGAGCGTCTTCTGCGTCGAGCCCGGACGCTGGACGCCGCATGGCGAGTTCGTCTCGAAGGGCGCGCCGCTCGCGCAGCCGAGCGTGCGCCGACAGGTGATGGTCCAGCGCGATCAGCAATCCGTCTGGGCGAGCGTCGATAGTGCCCTGGGCGGAGCCATGGCCGCTGCGCCCGCGCCCGCGGCCCCCGAATTGCGCGCTACGTCTTCTTACGCAACGGCCATGGAGAACCAGGACGTACAGGCGAAGTTGCGCCAGTTCACGGCTCCGATCGAGCGCGACTACAGTAAGCTCCAGTCGCAGCTTCGAGCCCAGAAAGCTGCCGGTGTGGTCGCCGCCATCAACGGGCAGATCGTCTGGGCGGATATCTTCGCCAGCCCCGACCTGTTCAATTCCTATTGGCCCAAGCTGGTTCAATCTTACGCCGCCGAAGCCATGACCACCGTGCCGGGCGGGCGTCACGCAGATCGCAAAGAGGCGCAGGCATTCCTGGACGATTGGAGTGGCCATCGCACAAGCACTGAGAGCGAGACCGGTCTTTACCGCCGCGAAGAAGTCGCGGGCGACGGCTTCAGCGCGTTTATGCTGACGTCCCTTCTGCCGCATACTGGATTCGACGTGCATGACGCCAAGGTGGCCGACTGACGGTCGGTTGTCGGTAGCCGGTTAGCGGTTACCGGTTACCGGAAGCAGTTCGTAGATCGTAGTTCGTTAATCGTTCATCCGTCCATCGTGGTCCACGAACCACGATCTACGATCCACGATCAGGCACTCCTGCAACCGCCGACCGCGGGACCGGCAACCGGCAACCGTTCTCACGATATCGAGGACGCAACACTTCGGCGCGGCTCCAGTGCTTCACGGCATTTCTCCGAAAGGCGTCTTTGCCGCGGGCCGAGGTGGGTCCGGTGGGACTTCTGCGCGTTCGACCGATTGGCTGCGGCCATCGCTCCACTGGTTCCCTTTGCTAGCAATGGCATGTTTCTTCTCCTTCTTTCTCGCCTTAAAACCATGTGTTTCAATAACCTAACGGCTTTAACGAGATAAGCGACTTTGTTTTCAGCAACCTAACGGCTTTCCGGCAATATGAAAAATAGAAGCGCCCTGTTTTCAATCACCTGACGGGTTCGTTCGTGTAAAATCAGACATACACACTCGCTTCCTTCGCCAAAGGTCAGGCACGGCAGCCCAACACTAAGTATTGTCCTCTCGAAAAATGGGACGGTGGGTGATAGTGAGAAAAGTGAGAAACTTTATTTTGCTTGTGTTTTCAATCGGTTAGACAACAAACGGCAAGAATTACACGGTAGCAGTTCACCGGATTGGAACCAGTTGACGCAGCGGCTGGCACGGCGTACACTGCTGCTGCGATGAAGCTCCGCTTTTGGAAATTCGCCCTGCTCGCCGGTGCTGTGGTTGGCGCCGCGGCTTCCATCGACACCAACAACCTCCAGTACATCATCTCCTGGATCGTCGCCGTCACCAGCATTTCGCTCTTTGGCTTCTACGTAACGGAACTGGTACTGTGCTTCGTGAAGGATTCCCGCGGCGACAAACAAAAGCCAGGCGAGCCTGCAAGCGCGCCGAGTACGCGCGTGTCGCCGCCCGCCGACCCGTCGCAGCCCGGACTCTCGCGCGTGCCCGTTTGCTTCATCTTCCGGTAGAACTCCAAGCCAAAGCTGCGTTCCCCTAAATTAAGGATTATCCAGATCAAGCTCATGCTGCAGGGAACGGGCCACGCTGACGAGGCGGCGTCGAGGCACGGCGCAGCGAACACTGAGAACGGAGCAGCGATGCTCGGAATACCGAACTGGGGCAGGCTCTGCCGCGTCCGTTCAACCCAGTGGCGCAACCGGTCGCCATAACTGAAGTTCACGGCCGCTTCATCCTCGTAGGAAACGGTATTTTCTGTCCGTATTGCCTTGGGCTGGGGCGGCGTCTTGACCTCCCAGAACACGATCTGGCACACAGCGTCCAGGCCGGCAGAAAACTCCAGTTCCCACTCTCCGTGATTAAAAAGCTCGAGGGTGATGGGTCCAACGAACCCAGGATGAATATGTGGGGCCGTTATGTGGACGGCAAGCCCGGCGCGTGCCAAGCTGCTCTTTCCGTTCACGTGAGCGGCATATCTGGAAGGAACAAACACTTTTTCGAGAGTTTGAGCAAGCAAGAATTGGCGGGGTTTGACGGAGAGGGTTTGCCCCGAGCCAAGTGTGAAATTCTCTATTTGATCGCTGGGATCGAAGTCATGCGCGGGTCGGATGACCACCGCCTTCTGCTTTGTGAAGATGCAACCCAACCGGAGATCGATTGAGGAAAGACCGATTTGGTCCTGGCTGATATCCGGCTCGAAGCGAATCCACTTGTTCTTCCACGCTCTCAGTAGATCGCGCTCGGCCAGCATCATCGAGCCGCGTGCTCCCTTGCAAATGAAATCGGCACCCGGACGAGATTGTTTCGGGTCAACTCACCCGGAAGTGCCAGAAGCGCCTTATCTCCTGCAACGTCGACGATCACGGCCCGAACCCGATCGTTCTGAATCTGATCACTTACAACGTAGCCCGAGATGTTATTTCCTGGCGCGATCTCCCAATAAAAATAACGCTCGGTTGGGAACATCCCGCTCTTCACCTTAGCGGGAATCAAAACAACTTGGCCGACCTTAACTTCGCCTCGGGTCTTATGTCGCAATCGCCGCCTCCTCACCTGTGACTACATTCGTCTTTTCTTCGCTCGAATGCAAGCCCGGAGAAAGGCCGCGCAAAGCACATCCCCCTCCGGCGCTTCTGCTTTATAATGCAGTGTGCCGGGATCGACCGGCTTATCTCGCCTCAAGGGTACACTCATTGAGCCTGCGCGTTTGCGTACTGGCGAGCGGTAGTCGCGGCAACTCCACCTGGATCGCTACCGGGCGGACTTGTCTGCTCGTGGATGCCGGCCTCAGCAGGAAGGAAACGTACGCGCGGCTCGCCGCCGTCGGGGAGCGCATCGAGGCCTGCGACGGCTTCGTCATCTCTCACGAGCATGTAGACCATGTGTGTGGGATCAAGGGACTGGCGCGCGAGCTCGGCCGGCCCATTCATCTCAATCGCGGCACCCAGGGCGCGATCGAGTGGGGCAAGAAGATCACGGCCTTTGAGATTTTCACCTCGGGGCAGAGCTTCACCATCGGCGACATCGAAGTGACGCCGTTCTCGATTCCGCACGACGCCGCGGACCCCGTGGGATTCACCTTCGCGGCCGAAGGGCTGAAGGTCGCCGTGGTAACCGATCTCGGCTACATTCCTGAGCACGTCAAGCAACATCTGCGCGGATGCCACATGCTGGTGTTCGAGTCGAATCACGATATCGAAATGCTGCGCGTCGGGCCGTACCCGTGGTTCGTCAAGCAGCGCGTGATGAGCCGGCACGGGCACCTCTCGAATAACGCCACCGCCGAATTCCTCACCAGCGATTACGACGGATGCGCCCAGGTGCTGGTGCTCGCACATTTGAGCGAGGTCAACAATCATCCCGAGATCGTGCGGCTGACGGCGCTCGAAGCGCTTGCACGCCGCTCCAACAGCTGCGCAACCGAGCTGCATCTGGCTTCACAAGACGCGCCCACGCAGGTGTTTCAGTGGTGAGAGCCAAGCGTGCGTTGGGGCTCGCGCTGCTCTGTTATGCGTACAGCACAGGCAAGAGTGCCTGTGCCACCTCGCCACCGGTCGCCGCGCAGGATTTCAGCTATCCGCACAACGAATACCCGCCTCAGGACGAGCAGATCCCGGGCCCCCTGAACAATACCGCAAGCGACGGCGAGTGCTGCGCCAAGGGCGGACAGCGGCCGGTCACGGAAGCGTCGTTTCGCGACTGGCTGGACTACATCGAGACCTGGCGTCGCGAGCACCTGGTCCGCATGGGCTACGACGGCTCGCAATACGACCGGCCGGAATTCCGCTGGACGCAATCGAGCTTCGTGCAGCCGCAGATGATGATCCACGATCGCTATTTCTACGACGCCGGCTCGGACGGCTACACGGTCGATCGATTTCTCGCCGATCTCAAGGCCCGTTACGGCGGCATCGACTCGGTGCTGCTCTGGCCCACCTATCCGAACCTCGGCGTGGACGATCGCAACCAGTTCGAGCTGGTACGCGATCTTCCCGGGGGAATCGCGGGCGTGAAGGCGATGGTGGAGGAATTCCATCGCCGCGGCGTGCGCGTGCTGTTTCCTTACAATCCGTGGGATCGAGGAACCAGTCCCGACCCGGTGCCCGATTGGGAAGCACTCGCGCGCCTGATGGCCGGCGCCGGCGCTGACGGTGTGAACGCTGACACCATGGGCGCCGTGCCGCCGGTGTTCCGCAGCGCCTCGGATCGCACCGGTCACCCGATTGTCTTTGAGCCGGAGGACGGGGCCAACGGCGACCTCGATGTGGCCATCGCCTGGAATAATCTTACCTGGGGCTATTGGAAGTATCCCTTCGAGCCCATGATCAGCAAAAACAAGTGGCTCGAGCCGCGGCACATGGTGCACGTATGCGATCGCTGGTCGCGCGACAAAACCGACGTGCTGCAGGCCGCGTTTTTCAACGGCGTGGGCGTGGAGAGCTGGGAGAACATCTTCGGCGTCTGGAATCCGATCGAGGAGCGCGACGCGGAAGCCCTGCGCCGCATCGCGACCATCGAACGCGCGTTCGCCGCGCTGCTGATCAGCCCGGACTGGGAGCCGCACACGCCCGTGCTGCAGTACGGCGTCTTCGCGAGCAAGTTTCCTGAGCCCGGCAAGCCTGCGGGGTCGGCATCAATGCTGTGGACCTTCGTGAATCGGAATGAATTCGATCTGACCGGGGAACAGATACGTCTTCCATACGCGCCCGGCTTGCACTATTACGACGTCTGGCACGGCGTGGAAATTCAGCCCAGGATCGAGGGCTCAGAGGCCGTGCTCGTGTTTCCGATGGAGGCGCACGGCTACGGAGCGGTGTATGCCACGGCACAGCTCTCTTCATCCGAACAGGCGCTGCTCGCGGAAATGCAGCGACTCGCTGCGCGTCCGCTCAGCAGCTTTTCGCGCGATTGGCGTCCGCTCACGCAGCATGTCACGGAGATTGCGCCTACTCAGCAGGCGCAAGGGACGCCGGATGGCATGGTGCGGATTCAGGAAGGCGATTTCGATTTCGAAGTTTCAGGTATCGAGATCGAGGGCGGCAACGACGCCGGCGCGGACGTGCAGATGCCTTGGGAAGATGCGCCGCAGCGCAGCCATCATCATCGGCTGCACGTGAAATCGTTCTGGATCGATCGCGAGCCGGTGACGAACGCGCAATTCAAGCAGTTCATCGACGCCACCCACTACCGCCCGGCGGACGATCATAATTTCCTCGAGGCATGGCGCGACGGCAGCTTTCCCGAAGGCGCGGCGAACCAGCCTGTGGTCTGGGTCTCACTCGAAGACGCGCGCGCTTACGCGAAGTGGGCCGGCAAACGCCTGCCGCACGAGTGGGAGTGGCAATATGCGGCGCAGGGGACAGACGGACGTGCCTACCCGTGGGGCAACGCGTGGGACGCGAGCGCGGTTCCGTCGCCGGTCACGGGGCAGCATATGGGACCGCCGCCTGTGCTGGGAGATCATCCCAAGGGTGCGAGTCCGTTCGGGGTAATGGATCTCGTCGGCACGGTCTGGCAGTGGACGGATGAGTACGCCGACGATCATACGCGCGCCGGCATCGTGCGCGGGGGCAGCTACTACCAGCCCCAAGGCTCGATGTGGTATTTCCCGCAGGCTTACAGGCTGGACGAGCACGGGAAGTATCTGCTCATGGCGCCGAGTCTCGATCGATCTGGGGCTATCGGATTCCGGTGTGTCGCTGACAATTGAGACGTAGGGGCGGGTTTCAAACCCGCCCGATGGGCGGGTTTGAAACCCGCCCCTACGTCTCAATAGCTGTAAAATCCTCGACCTGTCTTCCGCCCCAGCCTGCCCGCCGCGACCATCTTCTCGAGTAACGGACACGGCCGATACTTGGAATCGTGAAAGCCCTCGTAGAGCACTTTCATGATGTCCAGGCAAACGTCGAGTCCGATGAAATCCGCGAGCTCCAGCGGACCCATGGGATGATTCATGCCCAGTTTCATCACAGCGTCGACGGCCTGCGGTTCGGCCACGCCCTCCATCACCGCATAAATAGCCTCGTTGATCATCGGCATCAGGACACGATTGGAGATGAATCCCGGGAAATCGTTCACGCGCACCGGAGTTTTTTCGAGCGACAGCGCAAGCTTTTCGGACCTGTCCACTGTATCTGGCAAGGTCTCGAGACCCGGCACAATCTCGACGAGCTTCATCACGGGGACAGGATTGAAAAAGTGCAGACCGAGGAACTGCGCCGGACGCCTGGTGACGGCGGCCAACCGGGTGATCGAGATCGACGACGTGTTGCTGGCGAAGATTACACCGGGCTTCGCGCGCGCGTCGAGTTCACGCCACACCGAAGCTTTGGCGTCGAAGTTCTCCGTTATGGCTTCGATGATGAAATCCGCGGCGGCGACGGAATCGAGTGAGGTCGATGTCGTGAGCCGCGCGAGGGCTTCGTCCCGTTGTTCGGCAGTGAGCCGGGACTTTTCCACGTCGCGCGCGAGACCCTTCTCAATTCTCCCTCTACCCTTGGCGAGAAACGACTCGGACGCGTCCGACAAGGCTACGCTGTAACCATGCCGCAGCAGCACCTGTACGATGCCGTGACCCATCGTGCCGGCGCCGACGACACCAACGGAGCGAACGAGAGATTGAGTCAATGGCTCAATTCCTTTCGACGGCAAGCGCCACCGCGTTTCCGCCGCCCAAGCAAAGCGCCGCGATCCCGCGACTCGCATTGCGCCGATTCATCTCATGCAACAGCGTCACCAGGATGCGCGCGCCCGACGCGCCGATGGGATGGCCAAGCGCGACCGCGCCGCCATTGACGTTCGTCCTGTCAGGATCGAGACCAAGTTCCTGAATCACGGCCAGAGCCTGCACTGAGAAGGCTTCATTCAGCTCGATCAGGTCGACATCTCCGAGTTTCCAGCCGGTCTTGTGCAGGAGTTTCCTCACCGCTTCGACCGGCGCCATCATCACCCACTTCGGTTCGACGCCGCTGACAGCTTGAGCCACGATCCGCGCCATCGGCTTCTGGCCGAGTTCGCGTGCGCGCTCAGCCGACGTAACCACCAGCGCTGCCGCGCCGTCATTGGTCCCCGGCGCATTGCCGGCAGTTACGGTGCCGTCCAGCTTGAACGCAGGCTTGAGCTTTGCCAGCGATTCGAGCGTGGTGTCGGCGCGTGGCGATTCGTCGGTCTTGAAGATCACCGGCTCGCCTTTTTTCTGCGGAATCGAGACCGGCACAATCTCCTGGCTGAAGCGGCAGCTCTTAATGGCGTCCAATGCGCGGCGATGACTCTCGACCGCGTAGGCATCCTGGCGCGGACGTGTGATTTGGTACTTGTCGGCCACAAGCTCACCCGTCATACCCATGTGAAAATCGTTGTAAGGGTCCCAGAGCCCGTCCTGGATCATGGCATCGAGCACCTTGGCGTGTCCCAGGCGATACCCTTGCCGTAGTTGCGGCAGCAGGTAAGGCGCGTTGGTCATCGATTCCATGCCGCCCGCCACAACGACATCGACATCGCCGGTCTGGATGCCCTGCGCCGCGAGGCCGACGGCCTTCAATCCCGAGCCGCAGACCTTGTTGATCGTCATGGCCGCGACGCGATTGTCCAGCCCGCCCCTGAGGCCCGCCTGGCGCGCCGGATTCTGGCCTAGCCCCGCCGAGATTACGTTGCCCATGATGATCTCGTCGACCGCACCCGGCTCAATGCCGGCGCGCTTCACAGCCTCACGCACCACCATGGCGCCGAGTTCGGTCGCCGGAAATGGCGAGAGCCACCCCTGGAATTTTCCGATCGGAGTCCGCACCGCGGAAATGATTACCGGTTCTGGCATATGGATTCTCTCTGAATTGTCTCTTGCAGGTCAGGTAGGCTATCGGAGTGGGTTTCGGCGAGTCCGCGGCCGCGCCCTGAGCCGGGCCAACTGGCAACCGGCGACCGGCAACTGGCGGCTGAATTCACGCCAGTTTGTCGCGGCACCGGCTCCGCAGAACCGCGTGCAGCCGGTGATGTACCTGAATCGGCAGAATGACCGATTGCCCGTCGCAATAGAGCTTGATTGTCATGCGCGTGGTGTCGATAATGACTTCACAGTGATGACAGCCGCAGGCGTGCGCCTCAATCGCGCGCTTCAGATCGGCGTCCAGGTCCCCGTCCAGGTAGTCCGAAATTCGTCGAAACACATCCCGACAGTCCAAAGCTAACCTCGCTTGAAAAACTTGGCCAACTCCTCGCGCAGCCTGAGGCGCGCCCGGAACAGGCGCGCTTTGACGGCACTGATGGTGAGGCCCAGCGTCTCAGCCGTCTCCTCGGTGGAGAGGCCCTCCACGTCCCGCAACTGAAACACGGTGCGAAACGAAACCGGCAGGTTCTGAATCGCCCGTGCCATGATCTCCCGGGTTTCAGTCCGTCCCAGTAACTGTTCGGGATCGGGCTTCCAGTCTGCGAAGTCGCGCGGAATGATCTCGCCGTTGTCCTCGATGGGCTCGTCGAGCGAGACCGACTTATCCGTGCGGCGCTTGCGCAATTTCATCAGCGCCTGGTTCACGCCGATGCGCACGATCCACGTGTAAAAGCGCGAGTCCTCGCGAAACCTCGGCAGATTTTCGAACGCCTTCAGGAACGTCTCCTGCAGCACGTCCTCGGCGTCCTCGGGATTGCCCGTAATGTTCAGGCCCAGGCGGTAGATCTTGTGCTCGTACCGGTTGACAAGCTGCTCGAAGGCGTCGTAATCGCCCGCCTTGGCGGCCGTGACCAGCGCGGATTCAGTCTGCTCCACCGTCTGTGGCGAAGTCTCACTCATACCGTTAGATGATCTTCTGTGGCCGGGGACTCAGGGTCGCGACCCACCTCTACAGCATACGGGAAGGCGGCCCGGGTTTCCAAGTGAGTTCGGAGTTGGGAGTTCGGGGTTCCCCAGTTTCGATTCCCTTGGAAAACTTCGAGCCCTCGCGCAAACGGCGACGGCCGAACACGGGGCAGCGACGTCCGGATCGAATCCGCATTCGGTTGAGACCCGCCGCCTGTTAGTAGCAGAAAACAAAGGGCTTTCCAGCTTTGATCTCGAAGAGCCATTTCCCGAGTCCGGGCGCCAGGGCCGTGCACCCATCCAATCGGCCTGCCGCACGCGGCCAGAGGCCTGAGAGTGACGAAATTTCGTCGCAGAGACATGACGATGCCTCGAACGAGCGGCAATCGAGCGGGCCAGGCGCGGTTCGCGTGTCGCTTTGTTGATCCGATATCTGCAACGTAGTACTGTCAGAGCCGAAAGTCAAGCAGGCGTGCAGACGGATTCCCAGGGATAAGCAGAGTGCTCTGCGGCGCCACGGACGTTTGCCGCCTGACTTACATTGTGTGTACAATGAGTGAGCGGCTCCAGTAAAGGATCTCCTATGGAGTTTGAATGGGACGCATCCAACCTGCAGCATCTGGCGCGTCACCAGATCAGCCGCCAGGAGTTCGAGGAAGCTATGGCCAATGACCCGATCCTCGTTGACTTCAGCGACGAAAGCGGCGAAGAACGTTGGTACGCGTTGGGTGCGACCGGGGCTTTACGTGTTCTCTTCATGGTGTTCACTTACCGCGGTGAGTCTGTCCGCCCGGTTACGGCTTGGAGTGCTGGCCGGAAACTGCGTGAAGCCTGGTTCAGCCAGAAAAGCATTTGAGGTGAGAGGATGGCGAAAAGGAAATTGATCATTCCGAAGTTTGCTTCCGAAGCCGACGACGCGCGATGGCACGATCGGCACCGGCGGGAACTGGAACGAGCGGTGGAGCAGCGTATCCAGGAGGGTTCCACGCTGAGCCTTGAGCAGGCTCGAGCCCGCGTGAAACTGCGCCCCGTCACCATCCGGCTGCCCATCGAGGACATTGACGCCGCGCGCGGCCTGGCCGCCCGAAAGGGCATCGCATACCAGACCTACGTCAGAATGCTGTTGCGCGAAGGCCTCCAGCGCGAGGCCCGCCGGCGATAGCGCGAGATTGCCGCAGGCGAGTCCATGTCTTGTTGTGGCACAGCACGGCCTCGCGACCGTGCCCAACTAACATCTTCGGCCGGCCGAGAGGTAAAAAACACGGAGACCCTCCCTCGGGGTGGTGCTTGTTCTTGACGTCCTTTTATCACTACAATTGGGCCGTGAGCACGAATGAGCTTCTCCTGGCGCAGAGTGCGATTATCGTGGTCGGCATCGCCGTCACGCTCGTCTATAATCAGGCCCGCTT
>JASHQD010000383.1 GCA_030037755.1 Terriglobia bacterium | reverse complement strand
GCGCGCATAGTGCATCTGCGTAACCACGGGTCCCGAACGCTTCTTCACCCATTCCGATCGAATCTGAGGCAGCATAGTCGTCTCTCCTAAAGGCTCCCAAAGGCTGGTTTGCCGCGGGCAGCGGCTGAATTCAGTCTACTGCCGGGCAGGGGATGCCGCAACCTCAGCGAGTCGGATTTGAGCGGCGGTTGGCGGATCGGAATGCGTTTAGAACACCCTCGAAAGCGGGTTTCGGCTGATATTGCGTGTCGAAGGGAAGCCCCGCGCCCCGCGCGCCGTGGGTGAAGCCCGGAATCCACGAGTATTTGTCCGCGAATCCCCAGGTCTGGAATGCGGTGCAAGCCGGACTCGTGACGCAGGTGCGAGCGACCAGCGCGTACAGGTCGGCTTGCCGTTGGGTGTCGGCCGGATCGCGAGGCTGGCCGTCGCTCGTAATCGGCAGCCCAACGTCCAGTTCGGTGATCTGGACCTGCAGACCAAGGGCCGCAAGACGGCTGATGTTGGCGTCGAGTGACGAAAGCTTATCGACATCGCCGAGCGAAAGGTGCATCTGTAATCCGACGCCGTCGATGGGGACGCCGCGCTGTTTGAAATCCTTCACCATGGCGTAGATCGCGTCCGATTTGGCGTTGATCCCTTCCGCAGCATAATCGTTGTAGAACAGCAGCGCCTTCGGGTCTGCCTCATGCGCCCACCGGAATGCCTGCTCGATGTAGGCCGTCCCTTTGTCTGCCAGGCCGATGCCGGGTTGATCGAACCAGATCGAATGCCGAAGCACGCCGCTACTGTCGAAGGCTTCGTTGACAACATCCCAGGCGAAGACGTGGCCAGCGTAGTGTCCGGCGACGGTCGTAATGTGGCGTTGCATCACGCCGTGCAGTTCGGCCGGCGTGAACTGGCCGCTCTCGAGCCATTTGGGATTGTGCTCGTACCACAGAAGGTTGTGCCCGCGGACCTTCATCTGGCGAGCTTCCGCGAAGCTCACGACCGCGTCGCCGGGATCGAAGTCGAACTGGCCCGGCGCAGGCTCGGTCAGCGCCCACTTCATGGCGTTCTCGGGCTCGACCATGTTGAATTCGCGCGCGAGCGTCCCGGCGTAGTCGGGCTCGGAGAAGTGGCGGGGATCGACGGCCGCGCCGACCAGGATTCCGATTCGATCGGCCGCCTCTCGCAGAGTCCGCTGCCGGCGCGGAGCGGCTTCGCGCAAGGCTGGAGATGAGAAAACGATCAGTAAGAGAAGAGCGAGATTCTTCCGCATGGCTCGCGCCCTGTTCTCAAATGAACAGTTCCGGAGAGACGTGAAAACGTCGACTGAGTTTGCGAATGTGCTCAGTGGTAAGCCGCCGCTTGCCACTCATGACCTCGGAAACGATGCTGGGCGTGCGAAAGACGTCCACAAGGTCGCGCTGCTTGAGTCCATTGGCGCGCATCAGTTCGCGCAGCGCCTCGAGCGGCGAAGAAGGCTTCAAGGCGTAGTTGCGCTCCTCAAAATCCTCGATGAGCATTGTGAGCAGCTCTGCCAGCTTGTGCTGCGCCGGTGTGGCACGATCACCGAGCGAATCGAGTTGTTCGAGCAAGTGAAGGTAGTGCTCGTTTTCCGCTTCCGTCTCAATCACGTGAGGCAGACTCTGAGCGAGCAGGCGCCGGTATTCCTTGCTGTCAGCTCTGCCCAATGGATGGTGATGAGCCGCTGCTGGAGTGAGGTTCACGGTCACGCTCCTGTCTTCCACCTTCCTCGATCGTATTCAGCGTGTGTCAGCACCTGCCGGACGAACACCCGGCCGCTCCGATAATTGATCTCCGTAATCAGCCGATACTGGTTGCCCTTGATATTAAAGACGGTGAACGGGCCCACCACATCGGCGCTGGCCCAAACCTTGCGGACCTCCGCCAGGCTACTCCAGCGCGCTCTCTTGGCGACGCGATACCAGACATCCAAGGCCATTTCGAGTCCGGGATGCTGCTCACCGGCTTGCTTCAGGCGTTTGCGAGACAAAACGTGCATTCCGCCTCCACGGCGGAGCCGGGACGCCACAATTCATGTTCGCATTTTGCGAATCTTGCGTCAAGTGTGGGTGGCAGGCAGGACGGTTGGCTAGCTGGGCTGCGTGGTCAGCTTCCTTTGTGCGTCTTCGTCCAGGGCCAGATCGATCGCGGTCCAGGCCATGGCCAGCGCTCCGTCCACGAGCGCTTTGTCGGCCGCGGGCGTGATGCAGTGCGCAGCGAATTCGGGCTGATGATTCACCGCCGGCAGCGAGTCAATGCCGATCATGGGATGGATGGAAGGCATAGCGCGCGAGACGTTACCCATGTCCGTCGAGCCGGTTGGACGCGTCTCCCACTCGCCGAGATTGGGGAATCCGCGGCCCAACTCTTCGGAATTGCGGCGATAGAACGCCGCGATCGTCGCATCATGATGCATCTCGGCATAAGGCTTGTCGCCGCCCGTGATCTCGAACCGGGCGCCGGTGGCAAGCGCGCCCGCTTCGAAGCAGCGATGGACTCTGGGCCGCAATTCGTCAAGTTGCTCTAAGGACTCGGAACGAATGATGTACTTCGCCGAGGTGTGTGCCGGCACCACGTTGGGCGCGTCGCCACCCTTGGTCACGATGCCGTGGATGCGGTCCGTCGGGCGGATGTGCTGGCGCATGAGTCCAATCGCCGTCTGCGCCACGGTGAGCGCGTCGGCGGCGTTGACCCCCAACTCGGGAAATGCCGAGGCGTGCGATTCCTTCCCGGTGTAGTGAACCTCGAACATGGACGCGGCGATGATCTTCGCCGCGAGCATGTCGAAAGGCGCGGGGTGCACCATCATGGCGGCATGAACGCCCCTGAAGGCGCCGCGCTCAAGCAGCAGAATCTTGCCGCCGGCGTTGCCAACCTCCTCGGCCGGCGTGCCGATCACGCTGACCGTCAGGCCCACCTCATCGGCGACCTTGGCGGCGGCGATCGCGGCTCCGACTGCCGACGCCGCGATGATGTTGTGGCCGCAAGCATGTCCGATGCCGGGCAGGGCGTCGTACTCGGCACAGATCGCGACGTGCAGCGGTCCGCTCCCGGCCCGGGCGATGAACGCGGTGGGCAGATCGCAGACCCCGCGCTCGACGGCGAAGCCTGCAGCGTCGAGAGACTCCTCGATCCAGGCTGCGGACTTCTCTTCTTCAAAACCCAACTCGGGGTAGGCGTGAATCCGGTGGCTCAGCGCGATGAGGTCGCTGCGAAGTTCGTCGAACCGTTCGCGAGCGCCGCTTTTGGTATCCATAGTTTCCCTTCGCTTTCCATCACGCCGCGCCGCGTCCCATCGACGCGATCAGCGCTACGACAAAAAAGAGAATTCCGCCGAGAGTAGCAAGCAGCCCAACCACCGCCCAGCCTCCGGTGCTCGTTACGCATAGACGGATGGAATTGGCGGCAAGCGAAGTCCCAAAGTCCGCGCCGGCAGTTCCGTGCTGCACGCCTTCGGCAAGTGAACCTAGGCCGAGGATGGTGAGAACGAGGCAGATCACAAGGTAACGTGTGGTTCGCATCGCCGAATCATAACACCGGTTGTGGACTCGGATTTCGGCACAGAGTTTCTCGTCTCCGGAGAGCGCCTGGTTGACTTGGCCTAAATTGTCAGGAGACTTGGCGAGGCGGTACGGTGCGATTCTTGCCTCACATGCCCGGGCGGTGTGTTTCGGATGCGGTCCTGAATGCGCAGTATTCCTGCTATCCTCGATGCCGGGCTCCCTAATGTGGGCCGGAAAACAAGCCTCGAAGGCCGTCACTCACGGCCGCACCAGGCATCATCAGCGGGTTCCAAAGGCGAAGAAGTAAAGGACGACACCCAGCACGCAAAGACTCGCCACGAACAGGCCGGCCTTCACGTAAGTGGTCTTCCGATCAACTTCTTTGCGCATTTCCTCGTCAAGCGTTTCGAACATGGTGCCTCCTCCCGCTTACAGGCGTCGCTCCAGTCAGGCGCTCGCACGCGCCGTGAGGCTAGTCCAAAACGACCCACATTTTACGTTACGCCTCGCCGGGCCTTCAGTCTGTGACGGTCGTCACGGTTCCTCGATAAGGGTCGTTCCCGTCCGGTCTCTTGTGGGAACTGAGGACTGCTACTGCGCGCGCTGCTGGACTGGATGAGAACGAGAGCCATGCTCAAGCCCGAGGGCTCGATGCACTGCGCCAACACAACGCCGCCGCGGTACAGCGGACTCGTCCTCGTCATGGGTCCCTTCAGTGCCTGCGTAGCGCTTTCACCTTTGCCGGTTTTCTCATAAAATGCCAGCCATGAGAATCGCTAACCTCTGCATGCCTTTCCTGCTGCTGATCCTCGCCGCGACAGTCGAAGTGTCCGGCGCGCAATTTGAAAGCGTGGGATCTGTCGAGAAGACCGACCCCGGATTCGACGCCATCGTGCCCTCCGGCGCCAAGATCGAGAAGGTGGCCACCTGTTGCAAGTGGCTGGAAGGTCCGGTCTGGACGCATCAGGGCTATCTTGTCTTCGCGGACATCCCCGGCAACCGCATTCTGAAGTGGACTCCGGAGGGCGGGATCAGTGTCTTTCTCCAGCCCAGCGGCTATCTGGGCAAGGAGACGTTCGCCGGGCCTGAGTCGGGTTCGAACGGCATGACGCTCGATCGTCGCGGCCGGCTAACGGTCGCCGGCCACGCGCGCCGAAACGTCTACCGCCTGGAGACGATGAGCTCGAAATCTCAAATCACGGTCCTCGCCGACCGCTATCAGGGCAAGCGCCTGAACAGTCCCAATGATCTGGTGTATGCACGCGACGGCTCGCTCTACTTCACCGACCCGCCGTACGGATTGCCGACGCAGGGCGATTCCGATCCGCAGAAGGAACTCGATTTCAACGGCGTCTTCCGGATTCGTGGCGCGATTTCACAGAAGCCGGGCGCGCCGCCCGATCCGGCCAAGCTCGAGCTGATTATCAAGGACTTGACGCGCCCGAACGGCATCGCGTTTTCGCCGGACGAGAAATACCTTTACATCGCGGTCTCCGACCCTCAGCACAAGGTCTGGATGCGCTACGACGTGAAACCGGACGGCACGGTCGAGAATGGCAAGGTATTCTACGACGCCACATCCGCGCCCGGGGACGGCGGTCCGGACGGAATCAAGGTGGATGAGAAGGGCAATCTCTACGGGGCGGGCCCGGACGGCGTCTGGGTATTCTCGCCGGATGGGAAGCACCTGGGCACGTTCAAGATTCCGGAGCGAGTGGCCAATCTGAACTGGGGCGACGACGGCCGCATGCTCTACATCACGGCGAGCAGCAGTCTGTACAGGATTCGCTTGAAGATTGCAGGCGTCCGGCCGTGAGGAAGAGTGGCAAGTGACGAGTGGCGAGTGGCGAGAGACTGGAAGTGGCAGGAAGAACCTTCGCTCGTCGGCGGGAAGGAAAAACTGGCGAGTGACACGTGGCAAGCAAAAATCGTCGCTCGTACGCGAGAACTTCGGAATCAGCAGAAAGAGACACAGAGTCACGAAGAAAAACAAAACTCCGTGCCTCTGTGTCTCTGTACTACTAATGCCGAAATTCTTCGCGGCGCGCGAAGGTTTTTGGGTCTCGCCACCCGTCACTCGCCACTTTTGGCTGATCTGGTTGCGGCGAGCCGCGCTGGGTTTAACGCCCTTAGTTCGGCAGCTTCACGGTGACGGTTTTGACCTCGGTGTACTGCTGCAGCCCATACTCTCCGAGCTCTCGCCCGATGCCGGATTGCTTGAATCCGCCAAACGGAGCGGCCGCGTCGAACACGTCGTAGCAGTTTACCCAGACCGTGCCCGCCCGCACGCGATTCGCGATGGCGTGGGCTTTGCCGATGTCACGCGTCCAGACCGCAGCCGCCAGACCGTATTCGCTGCGATTGGCGCGATCCACCACTTCGTCGATGCTCTTGAATTTCATGATACTCATGACGGGTCCGAAGATCTCCTCGCGGGCGATCTTCATATCGTCCTTGACGTCGGCAAAGACCGTGGGCTCGACGAAGTAGCCGCGATTTCCCACTCGATTGCCGCCGGCCACCAGCTTCGCACCGTCCTGTTTGCCGGCTTCGATGTAGCTCATGACCTTCTCGAACTGAACGTCGTCAACCTGCGGGCCCTGTTCGGTCGTGGAGTCGAACGGATCGCCGACGGTGCGCCGCTTGGCGCGCTCCGCGCTCTTCTCGACGAACTCGTCGTAGGCCTTCTCCTCCACGAACAGCCGCGAGCCCGCGCAGCAGCACTGGCCCTGATTGAAGAACAGCGCGAAATGCGCACCCTCGATGGCTTCGTCCATATTGGCATCGGCGAAGACGATGTTCGGGCTCTTGCCGCCCAGTTCCAGGGTGACGCGCTTCAGGTTGCTCTTGGCCGAGGCTTCCATGATCAGGTGGCCGACTTCGGTCGATCCGGTGAAGGCGACTTTGTCCACGTCGTGATGCCACGCGATCGCCGCGCCGGCGGTCGGTCCGTAGCCGGGCAGCAGGTTGACCACACCTTCAGGAAATCCGGCTTCGACGATCAGTTCGCCGACGCGCAGGGCCGTCAACGGCGTCTGCTCCGCCGGCTTCATCACCACGGTGTTCCCCGTCGCCAGCGCCGGGCCGAGTTTCCAGGCCTGCATCAGAAGGGGAAAGTTCCAGGGGATGATCTGCCCGACCACGCCGACAGGCTCGTGGCGCGTGTAACAGAAGTAGTCGCCGCCGATGGGAATCGTCTTGCCCTGTACCTTGTCCGTCCAGCCGGCGTAATAGCGGTAGCAGGCGATGGTCAGCGGCAGGTCGGCCGCCTTGGCCACCTTGTAGGGCTTGCCATTGTCGAGCGCCTCCAGGCGGGCGAGTTCGTCGATGTTCTTCTCGATGAGGTCGGCGAGACGGTTGAGCAGCTTGCCGCGCTCGCTGGCTGAGATTTTGTTGCGCCATGGGCCGTGCTCGAACGCCTTGCGCGCGGCGCTCACGGCCTGGTCGACGTCAGCGGCGTCAGCCTCGGCAACCTGGCAGATGACTTCGCCGGTCGACGGGTTCACTGTCGGAAAAGTTTTTCCCGACGCGCTATCGACCCACTGATTGTTGATGAGCAGCTTCGTCGGGCCCGGCTTTACGCGGGGCTCTAAAGTGGCAGTCGCAGTTGCCATGTTTAAACCTCCTCGATCTTGATTTCGTTCCCGCCGCCGGTTCCGCGGAGCCGGCCATCGGGCGTCAATAAATATCTCTTATTGTTGACCTGCGAGTTGGCTGATGCAAGCGCAAAGTTGTCAGTTGTCAGTGGTCAGTTGCTGGTTGTCGGTTGCCGGTTGTCGGTTTTCGGCTGGTGGTTCGGTTGCTGGTTTTCGTTGCGGATCGTCGATCTTGGATCGCTGATTGTCGCCAGAGGTCTACGATCTACGGACGACAATCGACGATCTGCTGAATTAAGTCCAGAGACCGATAACCGGCAACCGCGAACCGCCAACTGACAACCGACTACCGGCAACCGCTAATCTCCTGTGGGAACACCGCCGGCGTGAGGATCGTTTTTGCGCAGAAAGAAGGTCACGAAAAACATGATACTGGCAGCGGCGGCCAGAAGGAGGAATGTGTCGAGATAGGCCAGCGTCATGGCCTGGCCGATCAGCGCCCGGTACAGAATGGCGTAGGACCGCATCAGGGCGCGCGACGAGTTCTGGCCTTCGATGGAGAGTCGCGCCGCCAGGCCCGCGATGGCCTGATCGAGGCCCGTGGGATTGTGATAGACGTGCTCGCCCAGGTACATCTGATGCACCTGAGAGCGGCGCGCGATCGACGTGGTTACCAGCGCCGTGCCCACGCTGCTGCCGATATTGCGCATGAAATTCAACATGCCTGCAATGGCGTTGCTCTTCTCGCGCGGCAGTCCGACGTACGCGATCAACGTGATCGGCACGAAGAGAAAAGGCAGCCCGAAGGACTGGAATACGCGCAGCCATTGCGCGAAATTGAAGCTCATGCCGAGCTGAAAAGTCCGCGTGGTGTAGAACATGCCCGCCGCGACCACCATCCAGCCGAAGGCAGCGAGATACCGCGACTGCACGCGGGTGGTCAGCTTGCCGACGATCGGCAACTCGATGAGCGACACCGCGGCCGCCGTCGAGAGCACCATCCCCGCGGTCTCGGCCGTGTAGCCCATGAGTGTTTCCATGAACAGCGGCAGCATCACCAGGCTGCTGAAGAGAATCACGCCCACGATAAAGATCATCAGGTTGCAGCTCAGGTAATTGAAATTCCGGAAGAGGCGCATTTCAATCAGCGGATGCTTGTAGTGCCAGTCCCAGAGGATCAGCGCCGTCAGGCAGACGCCCGCAATGATGGCAAGCGCGAGGATGAAGTGGGACGCAAACCAGTTATCTTCCTCGCCCTTGTCGAGCATGACCTGCAGCGCGCCCACGCCCAGCACCAGCAGCGCCACGCCCATGTAGTCCATCTTCACAGCCGTGCCGGCGTGCGCCTTGAGGTACGGCGGATCTTCGACCACCCGCTGGACCATCAGCAGCGTCAGGATGCCGATCGGCACGTTGATGAAGAAAATCCAGCGCCAACTATAGCTGTCGGTGATCCAGCCGCCCAGCGTCGGTCCGATCGTGGGCGCGACCACGGCGGTCACGCCGAAGACCGCAAACGCTAGGCCGCGTTTCCAGGGCGGGAAAGTGTCCGCGAGGATCCCCTGCGCCATCGGCTGCAGCCCGCCCCCGCCTGCGCCCTGCAACACCCGGAAGAGGAGCATCAAGGGCAGCGAAGGCGCAAGCCCGCACAGCACCGAACTCAGCGTGAAGATCACCAGGCAGATCATAAAGAAGCGCTTGCGCCCGAGGACGTTCGCAAACCAGGCGCTGGTGGGCAGCACGATGGCGTTCGACACGAGGTATGAGGTCAGAATCCAGGTGCTCTCGGTCGTGGTGGCGGCGAAACTCCCCGCCATGTAGGGCAGCGCCACGTTGGCGATGGTCATGTCCAGGATTTCCATGAACGCGGCCATCGCCACCACAACCGCGACCAGCCACGGACTGAAGCTCGGAGTCCAGAGCGCTTCGGTGTGCGAATATTCGTGCGCGCGGGGCTGGGAACCGCCGGACGAGAGGAGCGTCGCACTGTCGGCATTGCTGGCCATAAGCGACTCGATC
>JASHQD010000382.1 GCA_030037755.1 Terriglobia bacterium | reverse complement strand
TCATCTGTCCGGCGCCGATGCCCACGGCCACGTTGTCCCGCGCGAAAACGATGGCGTTCGACTTCACGTGCTTGGCCACGCGCCAGGCGAAGGCCAGCGCCTTCAGCTCCAGCTTGCCGGGCGCGCGCTCGGTGACGCATTTCCAGGCGTCGGGCTCCGAGATCAGGGTATCGGGCGTCTGCACCAGCAATCCGCCGCCGATCGACTTGAGCTGCAGCCCGTACTCGTCGCCGGCGGCCGGCATCTCCATGACCCGCAGGTTCTTCCTGGCGGCGAGCTTTTCCAGGGCGGCGGGCTCGAATTTCGTCGCCACCACCGCCTCCACGAAGAGCTTGGCGAGTTCCTCGGCCGTGCCCGCATCCACGGAGCGATTGAAGGCGATCACGGAGCCGAAAGCCGAGACAGGATCGACCGACAGGGCCTGCACGTAGCTGTCGCGGAGCCTATCGGCCGTGGCTATACCGCAGGGATTCGTATGCTTGATGATCGCCGTCGCCGGCTCGTCGAATTCGCCCACCAGCCGCCACGCCGCTTCGAGGTCGACGAGGTTGTTGTAGGAAAGCTCCTTGCCCTGGAGCTGGCGCGCCCGCGCGAGACCGCGTCCACCCGCGGCCGGATCTTCGTAGAGCGCGGCCTGCTGGTGCGGATTCTCGCCGTAGCGCAGATCGGCGAGCTTGCGGAAGTTCAGGTGCAGCCGCTCGGGCAACTTGGCGCCGCCCGCGGGCAGGTCTCCGGTTTCTGCGGACGTTCCGGCCCATTTCTGCAGAGTCGTCGAGATGGCGCCGTCGTAAGCGGCGGTGGTTGCGAAGGCCTTGCGCGCCAGATGCGCCCGGGTGGCATCGGAGACCGATCCTCCGCTGAGGCGCATCTCTTCCAGCACCAGGCCGTAGTCTTCCGGGTCCACCAGCACCGCAACGTCAGCGAAATTCTTGGCCGCGGAGCGAATCATGGAGGGTCCGCCGATGTCGATGTTCTCGATGATCTCCTCGAAGTGCACTCCCGGCTTGGCCGCGGTCTTTTCGAACGGGTACAGATTGACCACAACCATGTCGATGGGTGCAATGCCGTGCTCCTGCATCTGCCGCACGTGCTCCGGGTTCGACCGCACGCCCAGCAACCCGCCGTGGACTTTGGGATGAAGCGTCTTCACGCGTCCGTCCATCATCTCGGGAAAACCCGTCACGTCCGACACATCGCGTACGGTCAGTCCGCGCGCGCGCAGCAGTCGCGCGGTCCCGCCCGTCGAGAGAATGTCGACGCCCAGCGACGCCAGTCCGGCCGCGAAGTCCTCCACTCCCGTTTTGTCACTCACGCTGACCAGCGCGCGGGCAATCTTCTTCATACTTACGCCTCCGTTGAGATATGGACAATGCGTGGTTCAGGACTTCTTGCGCTTCGGCGGCAGACCCGGCTCCGTCATGCGTCGCGGATCCAGGATATGGTCGAGCTCGGCCTTGGTGAGGACGTTGTCTTCCAGGCTGATCTCGGGGATCGATTTGCCGGTCTTGAGCGACTTCTTGACGATCTCGGCAGCGCGAGCGTAACCGATCACGGGATTGAGCGCCGTGGCGATGGATGGCGTCCGGTAGCCATAGCGTTCGCACGTCTCGCGATTGGCCGTGATCCCGAGCACACATTTCTCGGCCACCACCCGGCACGTGTTCTTCAGAATTTCGATGGCGTGCAGGACGTTCCAGGCCATGGCGGGCATCATGACGTTCAATTCGAGCTGGCCCGCCTGGACGGCGAGCGCCACGACCGTGTCGCAACCAACGACCTGAAACGCCACCATGTCGAGCAACTCGCCCATGACGGGATTCACCTTGCCCGGCATGATGCTCGATCCGGGCTGCAGCGCGGGCAGGACGATTTCGCCCATGCCGGTGTAAGGTCCGCTCGAGAGCAGGCGCAGGTCGTTGGCGATGCGGATCAGCTCGAGCGCAAGATTTCGCAGCGCTCCCGAGACGGCTGCCATTGGCAGTTGCGACTGCATGGCCGCGCGCAGATCGGGCGCGACCTGCATTTTGCTGCCGAGCAACTTCGAAAGCTTCTGCGCCACGAGCTTGGGGAATTTCGGATGAGCATTCAGCCCCGTGCCCACCGCGCTGCCGCCGAGTCCAAGATGCGTGAGCGTGTCGGCGTTCGATTCGATCTGCTCCTGCGCATCGTGCAGGGTTACGGCGTACGCGGTGAGTTCCTGGCCCAAACGAATCGGCACCGCGTCCTGAAGATGCGTGCGCCCGCTCTTCACAATGTCGTCGAACTCTTCGCCTTTGCGCGCGAACGCCGCTTCGAGCTCGGCCAGCGCGGGGTAGAACTCCTTGAGCAGCAGGATTACCGCCAGACGCATCGCCGTCGGAAACGTGTCGTTCGTGGACTGGCCGAAGTTGACGTGGTCGTTGGGATGAACCACGGAATAGTCGCCCTTCTGCCCGCCCAGAATCTCGATAGCGCGGTTGGCGATCACTTCGTTCGTGTTCATGTGGAAGCTGACGCCGGCACCGGCCTGGTAAACGTCGACCACGAACTGGTCGTTCAGCTTGCCGTCGGCCACATCGCGCGACGCTTTCGCGATCGCTTTGCCGATCTTCGCCGGAATCATCTTCAGCTCGACGTTGGCTTCGGCGCAGGCAAGCTTGAGGAGACCATAAGCGCGGATGAGCGCGGGATGCGCGCGCAATCCGCTGATGGGATAGTTCGCCACGGCGCGGGCAGTCTGGGCGCCATAATAGGCCCCGGCCGGGACGGCGATCTCGCCCAGAGAGTCCTTTTCGATTCGAGTGGAAGCGATGGAGGTTGGCATGGATTGGTTCCCGATCTGAATTTAGAAACAAGTATAGCGCGGTTGCCGGTAGTCGGTTGCTGGTTGTCGGTTGTTGGTTATCGGATGTCGGCTGCCGGTAGATCGATGGCCAGGATTTCAACTCGCCCCGTGGGCGTCAACCGGGAACCGGCAACCGAGGACCGGCAACCGGCAACCAACCTACTCTACGTAGCCGATCATGTAAGCTCCCAGGGCAATCGCGAACACCGACCAGAGCGCGGCCTTGCGGCCCTTGAGATATCCTGCGTCTGCAAGCAGCTTGGCGGCGGCGAACGCAAACCCGCAGATCGAGAACCAAAGGTGCTCGTGCTTCACCACGGCCATCGACTCCATCGCGCGCTGCATGACGGGCGTCTCGGCCGTGCCGCTCATCGCCATTGCCATCCCCGGTCCGCCGTGCTTGTGGAAGAAGAGAAAGACCGCGCCGAAAGTGCCCAGAATCGGGAGACCAAACTTCGCGAGAAAACCCGAAAGACGATCCGCCGCGCGCAGCAGCTCGATCACCGCAATCGCAATTACCAGGAGCAGGAAGATGCGATGTTGCAGATCTTCAGGATCGTGGAGGCTGGCCGAAAAACTCATGGGACCGACTGGCCATGCTTCGGGATCGTTGCGAAAGAAGAGGAACTCAGCCAAGCCGAAGAGAAACATCGGCGGGACGAACCGCATCCACGTCTTGCGCGGCCACTGCAATCCTACGATCAGCGCCGTCAGGCCCCAGAGCAGCAGGAACCAGCCCGACGTCCGGTGATTGAACGTGGACCACGTTTCGTCCGCGCACCAGGGATGATCGGGCGAGGGCGTCGCCGCGCTGCCGGTTGCTGGTGCCGCCATCCCGGGCATTCCGTCCATGCCGGACATTCCGGCATCAGAACTGGCGGGCTGAGGCGATGCGGCCTTGGAGGAATCTTGACGCGCCGCCGCGGGCGGGGACGCCGGGACGCGAATTGAATTGCAGAATGTGACGAGAAGAATTAGCAGCAGAGCAGAGCAGAGTTTTCTGCTCATGTGGCCCCCTTGTCGATTTGGATAGTCGCGTCGTGTGGTCTGAGATGGCGCAGGCCTAATCCGTCGTGAACGGCTGCTCGAGCGACGCGCTCTGACCGGTGAACAGTTCCGCGCCATTTTCCGTGATGTGCATGTCGTCTTCAAGCCTGACGCCGAACTCGCCTCGGATGTAAATGCCAGGCTCGTCGCTGAACATCATGTTGGGCGCGAGCTTCACCGTGTCGCCCTTCACCAGGTATGGCCACTCGTGCATGTCCATACCCATCCCGTGGCCTACACGATGCGTGAAGTAAGTGTAACCGGGGCCATAGCCCGCATCCACGATCACCTTGCGCGCCGCAGCATCCACCTCCTGAGCTTCCACTCCCGGACGCGCCGTGCCGAGGGCGGCCTTCTGCGCGCGATGCACGATGTCGAATACCTGGCGCATTTTGTCCGACGGCTTGCCGAGCGCGAACGTGCGGGTGATGTCCGACGTGTAGCCTTCCACGAGACAGCCATCGTCGATCATCACGATCTCGCCCTCATGAATCGTCTGCGGCTGCCGCGACCCGTGAGGCAATGCGGAGTAGGTGCCTACGTTGACGCTCGCTTCACCCGGCAATCCCAGCTGGTTGTAAGCCGCGCCGATCAGTTGCTGAAGCTGGCGCTGGGTCATGCCCGGTTCAAGCGCGCGCCAGGCGGCTTCATAGGCGGCAATAGTGACCTGCGCCGCGAGACGCATCAGGGCGATCTCATGATCGCTCTTGTTCATGCGGCATCCCGCAGTGACAGGCGTTGCACTTACGATTTCCAGCGCCGGCGCGGCCGTGGCTATGCCGTTGCTGAACACGAACTCGACCTCTTCTTCCATGCCCAGCCGTCCGCTCGAAACGCCGCGGTCTTTCAGGCCTTCGACTACTCGTGCGTACGGGCTCTCGTCCTCCTGCCAGATGCGGATCTCAGAGCCCGGCCCAAGCGGTCCCTGAACGATCTGTTCTTCGGCGCGATCGCGCTCGAACGCCGGGCAGACGTGAAAGGGCTCGCCCTTCGCAGGCAAAATCAAGGCGAACAGCCGCTCGCCGCCGCCCCAGCGCATGCCGGCGAAGTACATCATCGACGTGCCGCCGGTGAGCATCAGCGCGTCGAGACGATTCTCGGTCATCAACCGCCGCGCGTTCTCGATGCGCGCACGGCGTTCGTCAATCGTGATCGGCTGCGCCTGGTCTTTCATCGATTTCAACGCGGCGATCGACGGCGGCAAAGCCGTGTTTGCCGCCGGGCCGGAGCGATTCTCCTGCGCCTGCAGTTGCGAAGGGATTTGCGAACTCACTGACGCGAGTGCTGTAGTACCTACCGAACGCAGAAAGTCTCGTCGGGAACCCAACGGATATCCTCCATCAGCTACGAGTGTGTTGACACGTGCTGCTGTGCCGGCGCCTGACGCTCCGGCACAGGGATCAACCGGCCGCGCCGAACCTCGTACACGGAGTCCTGCCACCGCACGCGCCTAAGGAACAGGCTCGCGCACCAGATCACGAACGCCAGGGCGTCGCGAAACGGCACCAAGTACCACTTCGCCTTCACAATGGGATCACCGAGACCCCGCGATCCCAAAGTAAAGGCCAGCGCGAAGCGTAACACAAGATAAGCGGCAATGAATCCCGCCGCGATCTTCCATGAAGGCGCGAGCAGGAGAGCGACAATCGTCCACGGCAGCCCTTGCGCGAATAGAAACCCGGCATGACCCAGCGGCTGCGAGGTTCGCGTCACCACCGCCCAGCGCAGATGATGTTCGAAGTAGCTGCAAAAGTTGTGCGTGCCGCACTCAG
>JASHQD010000022.1 GCA_030037755.1 Terriglobia bacterium | reverse complement strand
GCGGACAGCCGGCGGACGTCTTGCCTGGCGTGGACGTGGTCCAGTTGCTGGTCCGCGAAGAAGACGCCGAAGAGGCTGCCGAACTGCTGGAGAGCTTCCTCGATAATCCTTCCGAAACGCCGGCAGACCAGCCATGATCCAGCAGGTGAATCCGGCGCGCGGGCTGAACGGCACGGTCCGAATGCCCGGCGACAAGTCGATCTCGCATCGCTACGCGATGCTCAGCGCCATCGCTGAAGGCCCAAGCGAAATCCGCTTCTTCTCGCCGGCGGCCGACTGTGGGAGCACGCTCGGCTGCCTCGAGGCGCTCGGGGTGACGCTCCACTGCGGGCTCGAAGGCGAGAACCAGGAGATGGTGGTGCGCGTCGAAGGGGTCGGAAGCACGGGCCTGAAGCCCCCAGCAGCGGATCTCGACGCGGGCAACTCCGGTTCGACGATGCGGATGCTCTCCGGCATCCTGGCCGCGCAGCCATTTCACTCGCGATTTACCGGCGACGCCTCGCTCTCGCGCCGGCCAATGCAGCGCATCATCGATCCGCTCAGCCGCATGGGGGCACGTATTCGCTCGGCCGAGGGCGGGCGTCCTCCGCTCGAGATCGAAGGTGGGCCGCTCAGGGCCATCCGTTATGAGCTTCCCGTGGCGAGCGCGCAGGTGAAGTCGGCCGTGCTGCTGGCAGGCCTGTTCGCGGCTGGCGCCACCGAGGTTGTGGAGCCGGCGCCGACGCGCGATCACACCGAGATTGCGCTCGAGCACCTGGGCGCTGATGTCGAGCGCCACGGCCGGACCGTGTCGGTTCGCGGTCCCGCTTCACTGAAAGGGTCGAAGCTCTATGTGCCGGGCGATTTTTCCTCGGCGGCGTTTTTCATCGCGGCCGCGCTCGGGCTGCCCGAGTCGAACCTGGTGATCCAGAACGTGGGCTTGAATCCCACGCGCGCGGCGCTGCTCGACGTGCTTGTGCCTATGGGCGCGCGCATCAAGGTGCTCAACCTGGATACGGTGAATGGCGAGCTGATCGGCGACCTGCACGTGGAGTCGAGCGCGCTCGAGGGCGGGGAACTGCCGGCGGAATTTGTGCCGGGCCTCATCGATGAACTACCCATGCTGGCCGTGCTCGGAACGCAGATGACGCGCGGCCTCAGCTTCAGCGGCGCGGCGGAGCTGCGCGTGAAGGAGAGCGATCGACTGCGCGCGGTCGCGGACAATCTTCGGCGGATGGGAGCCGCCGTGGAGGAATCGCCTGACGGTCTCTCGATTGGCGGCGGGCAGAGTTTGCACGGAGCGGAGGTTGAAAGCTACGGCGATCATCGAATCGCCATGGCTTTTGCGGTGGGCGGCTTATTTGCCGAAGGCGCAACTCAAATCAAGGATGCGGAGGCGGTGGCCGTGTCGTTTCCCGGCTTCTTCGAGCTGCTGACCAGGCATGCCGAGTGAGTCGCTGTTTCGCTGTAGCGGCGGTGTCCTCACCGCCGCATTTGCGAAGAGCGGGCCTGTTTCCGGTCGCACGGCGGTGAGGACGGCTCCGCATTTGCGAAGAGCGGGTCTGTTCCCGGTCGCGCGGCGGTGAGGACGGCGCCGCATTTGTGAAGAGCGGGCCTGTTTCCGGTCGCGCGGCGGTGCGGACACCGCCGCTACAGCGGTCTTAGGTCCGCGACGATGGTGTGGGACCCGCCGGCGGTGAGGACACCGCCGCTACAGCGGTCTCAGGTCCGCGACGATGGCGTGGGAGCCGCCGGCGGCTCGGGCGGAGTGGGCGGCATGCTGGCCTCGCCCTGGCCTAGATGGATAGTCCCGTAGGCGGTGCTCAGGTGAATGACGGGCCCGCCCTTGCCATACGATCCGGTGATCGAAGGCTGGTCGCCGTTATTGTTGATCTTCAGGTCGGGACCCGTGAATTCGCTGTCCACCTCGCCGTGCTTCGATTCAGCATCGATCTGAAAAGCGCTCTTGGGCGGAATGTTGAGTTGAATCTCGCCTTTGCCGGACTGCACGTCAATGGAGTGCGTGGGCACACCGGCGGCACGCAACTGGATATCGCCGTCGGTGTTGGTGATCTTCACGCTGTGCGCGAAGCCGTCGAGGGTGATGTCCTTGGCCTTGGTCGTGATCTCGAACGGGCCGCGGACGCCATTGGCTTCGAGCGAGCCTGAATCCATGGTCAGCCGTCCCGCGAGCTCTTGCGTGGTGAGATCGGTACGCTGCGAAAGGTAATGCACCGTCTGCGTCACGTTCGAGAATTCAACATCGCCCCCGAACTCGCCATTGACGGTTGCGGTTCCGGTGACGTCCGAGATCTGTACGTCGTCGCCGCGACCCTGCAATTCCACGCTGCCCTTCACATTTGAAACCTGGGTGGATCCGCCGGATTTCTGCAGCTTCACCAGGCCTTCCACCTGGCTGATGTGGGCGTCGCCGTGATCGACGGTGAAGGTCTGGCCTCCCTTCAGCCCGCTCGCGGTCAGATCGCCGTGTTCAACCGTCAGGTCCGTGGTGGCGCCGCTGGGCACGCTGAGGACCACGTCCAGGCGAACGTTGCGTCCGGCGTCAGGCAGGGAATCGATGTTGGATTGCAGGGTGTACTGCCCGCCCTGGTGCGCGAACTCAAACTTGAGCTGATCGGACAGCTTTTTGGCTTCCTGATCGCTATTGGCGTGGATTGTCTCCTTGATCGAGGCCTGCAAGGTTGGCTGGCTGCTGGAACGCACTTCCACGTCGCCGTGGTGATCGACGAGTACAACGTGAGGCTGCGGCTCGCCGGCGGCGGCGCTCACGCTCCCGGTGTAAGTATAGGAATTCGAGAACAGGCCGTCCCAATCGTCGTTGTCGGAATTAATGCCGGACTCGATCCAGCTCCACTGGTGCAGGACGATTTTGGAAACCACGGTTCCCGTGATGAGCACCAGGATCAGCAGGATCACCTCGCTGGCCGAAAACAACGGCGGCGGCGTGCTCTCCGGATGCGCGCGCGCCTGGAGATGGTCGATCAGTTTCGACAGGCCCCAGAAGATGATCACCACCGGCCAGAATTTGGCCAGAATCTCCCAGGGGTGTATGGCGGGATTGAAATTCTGATAGAGAAACAGGATGCCGACGGTGATCAGGGTCAGCGCCCAGAAAATCGATCCGCGACGATAAACATATGCGCTCATGACGTACTCCCCCTGGCAGCGGTTCCAGGTACTCGGTCAGTGGCAAGTGGCAAGTGACGAGTGACAAGACCCGTTAGGGCCGATGTTGCTCGGACCAAAACCGGGTTTGCCGGTCCCACTCCCTAACACCTGACACCTGATACCTAAACTCTCGGTCCCTCTGGCGGACGCGGTGGCCGGCCGGATTCGATCAGCTTGAGGACACCGAAAACCACCAGCAGTATCGGCCACGTTCTCTCGAAATCCCAGCGTGGCACGAACTCGTCGGCCAGCAGCATCAAGCCCAGCGTGATCAGCAGCACCGGCCACGTCAGGCTGACTCGCTGCATAAATCTGCCTCCGGTCCAGTCGCTCCTGGTTGACAAATTGGTTCCTTGATCCGTCATCGTATTCACTTGCCGGGTTGACCCGCCGGCTTTTCCCCCTGCTTGATTCGCTGCAATTCGCGATCGAGTTCCGCCATGCGGAGATTGTGTTCCGCCTCCATGCGGCGGACGGATTCGAACGTCTGCAGCTCGCGGTCGCGAAGACCGCTGAAATTCACCAGCCCGATGATAATCACCACGCCCGCGAACGTCGCGAGCGGAATCACAACTCCTGCATCCATGACCGATACTCCGTCTCGCTGTAGCGGCGGTCGGAGTTGCTGGTTGCCGGTTGCTGGCAGCCGGTTGGCGGATTCCGGTTGCTGGCCAGCCGAGCTACTGATCCGCACCGAGAACCGGAAACCGATCACCGGCAACCGGCAACCGATCACCGGCAACCGACAACCTCTGACCGCCGCTACAGCCTGCGATTGTCTCAAGCTGCCGGCGTTTGCGACGACTGCGCCCGCGCCTTCGCGATCTCCAGCTCCATTTCCTTCATGCGGCGCTCATGCTCGAACTGGCGTATCTGCATTTCCTGCCGCACCTGCAGCTCGCGTTCGCGCGACTTTTGCGAAATCGACATGGCGACGATCGCCACGATCATCGCGGTGCCGCAGACAATTCCCAGGATCGGTATCAGAATTGGATTCCCGAGCAGTTCCATGGTCCACCCTCCTGCCGGCAGCTTGGCCACCCGACTGGTGCCGCCCTGAAGGGCGGCGCTACGACGGGCGCTACGACACGCGCTGCGCCTTGTTCTTCTCGACTTCCAGCTTCAGCCGCTCGATTTCCAGCTCCTTGAGACGGCGCTCGTGCTCCATTTCGCGCATCCGCAGGTCCTGGTGCGCCTGAAGTTCGCGCTCGCGCATCTTGCGGAAGCTGACCGTCGCCACGATGATGATGACCATCAGGAACGAACCGATCGGCACCACAATCCCGGGATTCCAATCCATACCTACCTCCCCCAACCATGTAGTTGTTGCCGGCGCGGGCGAACCGCGGCCGTCACATCAGAGCCCCCTGGGCCCTTGCGGTCCACGCGGACCCGAATCTCCGCCGCTGCCGGGCGGGTTTCCCCCTCGCCTGATGCGGTGCTGCAGCATGATCAGGCCGATGACGATCAAAAGAACCGGCCAGAATCGGGTAATCGATTCAAAGACCGGGATGCCGAAGTTATCGAGCAGAAAAAGCGCTCCGAGGCCAATCAGCAGCGCGGCGCCGATCGGCGCATTCATCTTGAAATCGCCGAGGCCCAGCCACTCTTCCACAGGCTGGCCGAGCTGCTTGCGGCGCGCCGTCTGGTACGAGTCGATGACCATGTAAAAGTAGAAGGCTGCGGCTCCCAGGCCGAAAATTGTGTCGAACGGTTCGCCCACGCGATTGCTCACCGCAATCAGCGACCCGAAGATCAGCACCTGCACCATGCCCTTTACGATCTGGCCGTTGTAAATGGCTCCCACGCCCGGGATGAATCCAAGGAACAGGGCGAGGCCAGGATTTGGTCCATCGCCGAAGCTCGCGATCGGCGGCAGTGCCGACGAGCGCAGCCGGCTGGTAAGGCACGTCTCGCAGTAGATCATGCCGCTCACTTCGCGTTTGCACTCGGCGCAGAGCGGTTTTCCGCACTGCCCACAGTAAGCGACGGAGTCGGTTTGAGGATGATTGGCACAGGTCATTGGTTTGTCCCCCCCTCGGAATGCTTCCAGTAACCCTCGGCGTAGGCCGCGAGCTGACTCACTTCGGAGGGAGCATCCGGAATCCACGTCGAAGCGAGCGGTCCCTCGTCGCGAGGAGCGCCATAAGTCGAGCCGCCTGCCGGCGCCTGGGGCCGCGGCGACTCGCTCGGCTGCGTTCGCAGGCGCTGCAGCCGCGATTGAAACTCGTAAACGACCTTCAGGTCATAGCAGTATTTCTCCACACGCCCGACCAGCAGGTGCCCGTTGCGATTCGCCTGATTGATCCAGGTCACCGGGTTCAGATCGTTGGCCCGTACGTGCCGCAGATTGATGCCCGCCACGTTGATGATCATCGAAAGCGAGAAGACGGCCATGGCCACGCCATAAGCCACGCGCGTCTGCATCAGCGGGCGGAACCACGCTTGCAATCGTTGCTGCAGGCTGGGCTTACGTTCGCCGAGCGTCGCCCGCAGGATCTTGGGAACCAGCCAGGGCGGAGGTTCTATTGGTTCCGCCGCGTGGCACAGTTCAAAGGCGTGCCGGACGTCGGCCACCAGAACCTGGCATTCGGGGCAGCCCGCGAGGTGGGTTTCCACCTCCGCGCGGCTTCCGGCAGTGAGCTGCCCTTCCAAGTACTCACTGATCAGGTTTTCGAGTTCCAGGTGCGTCATAATCTCGGGCCTGTCCCGCCCTTCACTCCTTCCATACGCTTTATCACCTTCGCCAGTTCCAACCTTCCGCGATTGATTCTCGATTTCACGGTTCCCTCAGGCACGCCCAGGACTTCGGCGATCTCGTCGTAGTCAAGGTCCTGGAAGTCCCGCAGCACCACGGCTTCGCGCATGTCGGGCGAGAGCCGGTTAAGGGCAGCCTGCAGAATCTCATGTCGTTCCCGCGATTCCACACGTGCGATGGGATGCTCTTCGGCGCTGGGCTTGTCTTCCAGGCCGCCCGTCTCATCCTCAATCGACGATGTCAGGCGCTCTTTGTGAGTTCGACGATAGTGGTCAACCAAGTGGTTACGGGCGACGCGGTTAAGCCATGTAGAGAACGACCCCTGGACGGCGTCATAAGTTGTGAGCGTCTGAAAAACCTTGATGAAGACCTCCTGCGTGAGGTCTTCGGCTTCGCTGGGCCGGCCCGTGAACCGATAGCAAAGGTTGTAGATCTTGCGGTTGTGCACCCGCAAGAGTTCCTCCCAGGCAGCGTCTTCCCCTCCCAGGCACCTTGCGACGAGCTGCGGGTCGTCTGCCACTGAGCCGTCCTAAGCGTGAAAACTGAAGTGAACCGCGGGGATGCGTCACCCGGTCTGGTCCGGCCGAACCGTCTTCAGGCGGAATTCTATCACGCTGCGCCCCTTAGGGCTGTGACGGGTCATTTGGGGCAACGTCTGTTTGTCGCTTTCCCCCCACTGAACACCCAACCCGAACAGCGAACATCGCTGATCCGGAGAAATTCGAACTTCGAACTCAAATCGTGGCCAAATCGCTGCTTTTTCGCAGGAAAACTACCATAATCGACGTCTTTGCGCATTTCCGTGTAGCCCCCTTTTTGCTGAATCCAAAGGACATTCCAGCTTAGGGTCTAGCCCCCGTTTTTGAGCTATGTTGTTCATTCAACGTCACATTCCAGCTTAGGCGCGTGGATGTTTTTTTCACACGTTTCGGACGTTTCCAATGGCCTAAACCTAACATCTTCAATATGATGTGGGTAAAACGCACCTTGCGATCAATGGCCTGATTTTGCCGCTCTCCTTGTATGTTATTCATTCAACGTCACATTCCGGCTTCGCCAATGTGCGTGTTTCGCGCGCATTTCGGGGGATTCGGGTCCGACGCACGGCTACGTTTCCGAAAGGGGCCGACATACTATTGTCGTCTCGAAATTT
>JASHQD010000381.1 GCA_030037755.1 Terriglobia bacterium | reverse complement strand
TCAGACGGAACGTTCGGGGATGCAGCGATGCATCCCCGAAGTTTTTTAGGGCACCTTCATCGCCCCGCTAGGCTTGATCGATTATCTTTGCGGACGCTGCCTTCGACTGCCCCGACGCTTTCTCCTGCTTGCCTTCGCCGTCCTCCGCCCGTTCCGCCGGACTCAAGCGGCGCGGCGTTTCATCGATCGCATCGACTTCCAATATGTCGTCGCCGCCCGCGGCCCCGAATTCCTTGAATCGCCGAGCGGCGCTCAGGACGCGGCTTTCGAGCGATCCCACCGCGCGATTGTAAGACTCCACCGCTTTCTTGAGACCTGTGCCCGCTTCTGCGAAGTGCGTTGCAAATGCACGCAGGCGATCGTAAAGCTGCCGCCCGAGATCGCTGACCCTTTGGGCGCCTTCCTCCACCTGGTCCTGACGCCATCCGTATGCGACAGCGTGCAGCAGAGCGATGAGCGTCGTGGGCGTGGCGATCACGACGCGTTTCTGCACGCCGTCCTCGATCAGTGAGCTGTCGGCCTCGAGCGCGGCGCTGAAGAACGATTCGCCCGGCAGAAAGAGCACCACCATCTCCGGCGAAGGCTGCAGCTGCTCCCAATAGGCCTTGCTTGCAAGCTGATTCAGGTGCGCGCGCACCAAGCGCACGTAACCGGCGAGCGACTGCCGGCGATCTCCATCGGCCGTCGCATTGAGCGAATCGAGGAAGGGCTGCAAGGGCGCTTTGGCGTCCACGGCGATGCGGCGTCCACCGGGCAGCTTCACGATGAGATCAGGCCGCAGCCGTCCACCTTCGTCGAAGAGCGTCTCCTGCATGTTGAAGTCGCAGTGCTCGGTCATGCCCGCGAGTTCGACCGCTCGCCGCAGCGTCATCTCACCCCAGCGCCCGCGCACCTGCGATCCGCCTTTCAGTGCCGCGGTCAGATTGCCGGTCTCGCGTTGCAGAGTCTCGTTGGCCGAAAGCAGTCCCTTGATCTCGCCTGCCAGTGCGCCGTACGCTTCCGATCGCGCGCTTTCAAGCTTCCGCACCATCTCGTCGTAGCCCTTGAGCGATTCGCTAAGCGGCCCGACCAGGGCCTCGATTGCCTTTTCGCGCGCTGAGAAATCGCCTTCGGCTTCGGCCCGCAGGACGTCGAAACGTTGCTGAGCGAGCCTGAGGAACGATTCGCTCTGCGACGCCAGCACATCGCCGGAGACAGCCTTGAACGTATCTGCGAGGCGTGCCTGGGCTTCGTTCAACAACCGCCGTTGCTCGTCCAGGTTGTTGCGCTCGGATTCGAGCGACGTTTGCGCAGCGACGCGCGCCTTCTGCTCTGTCTCGAGCCGCTCGCGAAGCCCGGCGATCTCCTGCCGATCGGCTGACTGCTGGCGGCGCACAGCTTCGGCGTCCGCGTCCGCCGCCGCGCTCCGGCTTTGCGCCCTGTGAACCCGGCCCAGAGCTGCAATCCAACCGAGCGCCCCTCCGGCCACCAGACCTGCAATCGCGATGATCCAATCAGCCATCCTGCCCTCGATCACTTCACTTGCTGTATCGGCGGTCTATGACCGCCGATTTGCCTCTGAAAGACCGCTGATTCACGGCGCTAAGTGCCGGCGTTCATAGACCGCCGTTACAGCAATGCTACCTAAGACTCTTCCTGCGTCGGACACAGCGCCGTAAAGTCGCATCGCCGGCAGACGAATCCCGGCGCCGGATCGAACTCTCCGGCGCGAATCGCGGCCGCAACGGCGCGGATCTCCTTCATCACATCCTCAAGCTCCTTCGGTGTCCGAACCCCGGATACGGCCTCGCCGTTTCCGAGATTGTAGAACGTCAGCCGAGTGGGCTTTAGCCCGAGCGTCCGTTCCGCAGCCAGCGCGTAAACCGAAAGCTGCAGACTGGAGTCGGCGTCCTTTTGCGATTTCGGCCGGCCCGTCTTGTAGTCGATCAATTCGACCTCAGTGCCGCGCGGAAACGGCCCGGTTTGCGTCTCCGAGCTTGGCGGGCGCAATTCCAGCGGGGCGCCCGTTCCGATGCGGCCCACGTCGGAACCAGCGCGCGTCTGGATCTGATCGATGCGTCCTTGCACCCGGATGTCGTCGACATCGAAACCGAATCCTTGTTCGCTGACCAGATTCGCCGGCGCTGGCTGCGCGTTTTGCTGCTCGACGAACCGGCGCAACAGCTCGAGGCCAGCCTGCCTGGAGTGCTCGGCGTGATAGGGGTCTTCGAAACCCGTGTCCTTCCAGGCGTGAAGGAAGAAATTCTCCACGTCTTCGAATCGAGGCATTCCCATCTCGCGGAGCTTGAAATAATGGCGAACGCTCTCGTGCATCACCGCACCGAAGGTGAGCGCCGCCTGCGGTTCGGATTGGATCTTGAGCAGGTTGCGCAGCTTGAACCGCAAAGGACAGTTTTGGTACGTCTCGATCGCGGTAGCGCTCAACACGAGCCGTTCGTTGCTCCCCGCGCCCTTTGCGACGGGCTGCTTTGCCCAGGTTTCAAGGTCAGGGTGCAGCGAGAGCGCTTCACCGGACGTCTGCAGTTCAGGGAACAGCAGGCCCTGGCCGCTGGGGAGCGCATTGCCGCGCCCATTATCAGGAGCACCCTCCGAAAGTAGTACGTGCGGCATCCTGGCGGGCTGTGCTCCAGCCTTCGCCGGCGCGGGTATTGGCAGCACCTGAATCCGTTCAACATCGCGCGCGGTAACGACGGGATTCGACAGCAAGTCCCTGATGAAGAGCGAAGGTTTTTGGTTGAGCGGCCCGATGCTCGACACGTACAGGCGCTCCTGCGCTCGCGTCATGGCTACGTAGAACAGCCGCCGCTCTTCTTGCTGATGAATTCCGGGCGGCGCCACGGGGTCTTTGCGCAGCGCATCGGGAAATTCGATCACCGGCTTCTTTTCGTTCGTGGGAAACCGATTCCTCCCGACGCCGATCACGAAGACGACCGGGAACTCCAGCCCCTTGGCCGCGTGAACCGTCATCATCTGGACGGCGTTGGCGCTGTCGCGAGGCTCCGGCGCTTCGATCTGGCCGCCGGCGTCGAGAAAGAACGAGAAGTACTCCATGAACGAGTCGATTGGCCGCGACTCGCGGGTGTCCTCCTGGCGTTCGACCGGCGCGAGGCCGCCTTCGTGCTTCTGCTGCCACGCGACCAGGAATTGCCGGAACGCACTGAGGTATCCCGCTTCCCGGCTGTGTTCCGGGAACTCCATTCCCAATGCCGCGACAAGCCGGTCGAATAGCGCCGGCATGGGCGACACGCGCGCCGTTTCGCGCAGTTTCGCGAGGAGCGCATCCAGCTTGTGCCATCCGGTACGGCTCAGGTCGGCGGCAAACAAAGTCTGCTCCGTCGCGCGGATCGCGGTGTAGATTGACGACCGATTCTGGCTGGCGCGCCGGCGCGCATCCTGGGCCAGCGCTTCAGGGAATCGCCAGCGCGGCGCCAGCAGCACGCGCGTCAGGCTGATGTTGTCGTGAAGCGAGTACATCAGGCGCAGGTAGGCCAGCAGGTCGCGCACCAGCGTGGTGCGAAGAATCGAAAGCCCGCGGATGTTGAAGGCAATCCCACGTGCCCGGAACTGTTCTACGAGGCGATCGCGATGCGCGTGGCTGCGATAGAGAACCGCTACGGCGCCCAGGCGCCTCCCGCGCTGATGCAGCCGCTCAATCTCGTCGGCGATCCAGGCGGCGTCGGCACGAAGATCGGGCGCTTCCAGCAGAAACACGCGCTCGCCCTCGGGATTCTCGGTACGGAGTGGCGGCTTGGACTCGTAGCGGCCTTCATTCTTTTCAATGACCACCTGGCTCGAGCGCAGGATGCGCCGCACAGAGCGATAATTGCGGTTCAGATAAACCGTGGCGTGGCCGGGAAACGCGCGATCGAACATCTGAAAGGCTCCGCTCGAAGCTCCCCGGAACCGATAGATGGCCTGATCGTCATCACCGACCGCCGTGATGTTGTAAGGCGGCGCCACCAGGCGGCGGAGAATCTCCACCTGCGCGTAATTCGTGTCCTGGTACTCGTCAACGAGGACGTATTTGAAGCGCCGGCGAAGGCGTTCGAGCACCTGCGGCTCCTGATCCCAAAGCCGCAGCATTTTGCTCATCAGGCTGCCGAAGCTCGTGCATCCGGCCTGCTCCATCAGGTCGCGGCTGCGGCGAAATACGCGCGCCAGCTCCTCTTTCCTCGCGATCTCGGCGATCTCCATCGCGTCGGGCATGCGGCCTGCGAGTTGATCGCGACACTCCGCGACATAGGCGGCAAAATCGTCCGGCTCAACCAGTTCGTCCTGGCAGCGCGAAAAGAAATCGTTCAGGTCGTGCAGAAACGCGCCCGGCTCGGCAAGCTTCAGATAGTGCTCGAGCGCGAGCGAACGCAGGCGCCAGCGCAGGAAAATCCACAGGTCGATATCATCGAGCAGTTGCTGATCGAAATCGTGCTGCTTCAAAACGTCGAGGCAGAAAGCGTGGAACGTCGCTATGGTGGGGAGTGTCTCGAGATCGGGAAGCGCCTGCCGGACCCGATGACTCATCTCCCCGGCTGCTTTTTCCGTGTAGGTCAGCGCCAAGATGCTGTGTGCCTCGACAAGCTCCGTTCCTTCCCCGCCCGCTGATCCCTCACGGCCGCCCAGCAGATGAACAATGCGCTCGGTAATCACGCGCGTTTTGCCGCTGCCTGGTCCGGCGATGATCAGCAATGGTCCTCGACCGTGCTCGATGGCGGCGCGCTGTTCAGAATTCAGTTCCAGGACGGGGGTCACGGCCACATTATTCGACAAACTCGCGCGGTGTGGCAAGCTGTAGCGGTGTGGTTCGCGCCGTAGAGTTGAAAGCCCGTGTCTATAAAGAACTTACCAGCACGGCGGCCCGCGAAAGGCTGTGGAAAAGGGTGACATCAAGACTCAACTCTATGAAAAGGCGGCGCTTGTGTGCTCTGAGAGCGGGTACTTATGTTTGGCAGATCGAATGCTTCCTTATGTATATGGAAACTGTCTCAATGGGAGGCTTTCGATATGCCGAGCAGAATCGGATTCCATATGCTGGGCCTGATGATGGCGGCAGGCTTGTTGGCGGGCGGATTAGCGATGGCAAGTCCGCGTCCGCAGTCTTCGCAGTCGCAAACAACGTCCCCGACTCCAGCTTCCGATCGAAGGAGCGGCTTTGGCCAACCCGAGTCCATCACCGGAACGATCACGATGGTGAACCCGGATGAAGGACTGCTGGTCGTGACCGAGCAGGGCGCCGGACACTCCACCGACGTCAGCGGCGCCACCGTTACCACACAAAATCCAGACGGGTCCACGACGGCAAGCGACACCGGCATCTCCGCCGCGCCGGCACCCGCGCCCGTGAAGTATCACTTCCGCGTGACCGCGCACACGCTGATCCGAGCCGATGGGCGCAGCGTGCGATTGAGCGATCTCGCAGGCATGCAGAACCGTCAGGTGACTGTCCATTTCGTTCCGGAACGCAACGGGAACTTCGCGCAAGGGATTGAAGTGGGGTCGTAATCGGCTCTTCGGGACCGCGGGCAGCGATGCCCTTGCTTTGCGGAGAAAAGAAAAGGGCGGAGTACCGTTTCCGGCGCTCCGCCCGTCCTTCCCCCCGCCCCCCCGGGCGCGAATCTGAGTGTTTATCACGCCTATTATCAAACTGCAACTTAATTATTCGAGAACATGGATGTTCTTCGCCGCGCAGATCTCCTTGAGGATCTTCGGCCAGACGGTGACGCTGACCTCGCCCAGATGAGCCTTGCGCAGCAGCAGCATCAATGTGCGCGACTGTCCGATCCCGCCGCCGATGCTGAGCGGAATCTTGTGCTGCAGGATTCCCTGGTGGTACGGGAATTTGACGAACTCCATCTGATGCGACATCTCCAACTGCTGCATGAGTGAGGCCGCGTCCACGCGAATGCCCATCGACGTCAACTCGTGACGCCGCTTGGTGACCGGATTCCACACCAGGATGTCGCCGTTCAGGCCGTGCCGGATTTCGCCGTCGGGCGAGCGGGTCTCGGTGATCCAGTCGTCGTAATCGGCGGCGCGCATCTCGTGCGGATAACCGTCGGCGAGCGGCCACCCGATGCCGATGATGAAGATCGCGGGAAACTCCTGCAGGATTCTCGTCTCGCGCTGCTTCCGCGGCAGGTTGGGATACATCTGCAGGATGTCCTCCGCGTGCATGAACGTGAGTCTCTCGGGCAGATTGGGATACCTCTCGGTCTTCAGCTGCGGGAACAGTTCCTGCAGATACCACTCGGCGCCGACGATCACTTTCCAGATGCGGTTGACGACCTCCTTCAGGAAACCCAGATTCCGATCCGCCGGCGTAATGACGCGCTCCCAATCCCACTGGTCCACGTAGGCGCTATGATCGTGGTCGAGGAAGTAGTCCTTGCGGACGGCGCGCATGTCCGTGCACAGACCCTCGCCCGGCTTCATGCCGAACTCGGCGAGCGCCATGCGCTTCCACTTGGTGGCCGCCTGCACAACCTGCGCCTCCACCGGATGCACGTTGCGGTCGTTTGAAATGTGAAACTGAATGGGGGTGCGCGAACCGTCGCGATCGAGCAGATCGTTCACGCCGCTCTCCGCGTCCACGATCAGCGGAACGGTGACCATCATCAGGTCGAGCTCGCGGCAGAGATTCAGTTCGATGTAGTTCTTGGCGGCGAAAATCGCGCGCTGCGTCTCCTTGCGATCGAGCAGCGATTTGTAATTTCGCGGCAGGATCTCTTCCAGCTCGTCGTAGTCGCCGATCCCTGGCCCCGCGAGATCCGCTCTCTTGTCCAGCACGGCTTCCGAATGATTGCCCATGATCATCCTCCATCGCACGTAGGGGCAGGTTTCAAGCCTGCCCCTACATTTGGCGGGCCGGAGAAAGCCCCGCAACTGGAGGTTAGCAATACGAGCCCGGGAAGTTTGTGACCACCCTCACAGGCGCGGGTGACAGTAGTCATAACCGCATGTTCAGCGGCGAAAGTCGAGAGGTTGAGAGTCGACAGCTGAGAGTTAAGAGTCAAAAGTCAAATGTCGAAAAGTCGAAGCCTTAAACCAACAGCCGAAACCGACAACCGAGCTCACGCCCATGCGAGCGGTCAGGGAATACCGATCAGCAAGCCGAACGTTACCCCGGCCGATTGTTCATGGCCTCGTGCAAAGTCATAGTCGTAGCCTGGCTCCAGATACCAGCCGAGTCTGTGCCTGGCGGAAGACCAAAACATGAAATCCGGCGCGACTTCAAGGGCCATCGAGTTCCTGGTCATGCCTTTTTCTCGCACATGAATCCAGTCGGGACCGGCGCCAAGCATAAACTCCACCTTGTCGGACACTGTCCAGGGCTTCTTGAAGAGAAGGTCTGTTTCCCATTCCGTCGAGTGACGGCTGAAATAGGGTGTAACACCCGCCTCCAGTTCGAGCCGGTTCTCGATCGGTGTGACTTCAACGGCCACCTCCGGGCCGAGACTCAATCCGCCGCCATTGGAGCTCCATTCGCCGGCCCCTCCAAGTTCGAGGACGGCGATTGGCTCCTTTTCGACGGACTGTGCGAACGCGCTTCCTATCCAGAGGAGCAAACACGGTATCAACACAACGTTTGACGGTCTCATAGCCGCCTTTGCCTATTCACGCGAATCCCTCTGTGTCCTCCGCGCGTACTCCGTGACCTCTGTACTACTAATCCCGAAAATCTTCGCGGCGCGCGAAGATTTTTGGGTCTCGCCACTCGTCACTCGCCACTCGCCACTTTTGGCTGATTTGGTTGCGGCGAGCCACGCTGGGTTGAGTGGTTTTAACACAGAGTCCACGGAGGGACCACAGAGAGCACAGAGGCCCTCGACCCGGCGCACGCTCATCGCGGTCCCGCCGGCAGATGCTCCTGCAGGTACCGCGCAAGCAGCGTGTAGACGTGCAGCGTGGTTCCGGGTCCCTCGGAGATCGAGTGCGTGCGGCCGGGGTAGACCATGAAGTCGAACTGCTTGCCGAGCTCGATCAGCCGGTTGACCAGCAGCTCCGTGCCCGCGAAATGCACGTTGTCGTCGCCCGACCCGTGGACGATCAGCAGGTGTCCGCGCAATCCCTCGGCGAAATTGATCGCCGAGCCGGAGCGGTAGCCCTCCACGTTCTGTTGCGGCAGCCCCATGTAGCGTTCCTGGTAAATGCTGTCGTACAGGCGCTGATCGGGCACCGGAGCCACCGCCATTCCAACTTTGTAGAGGTCGGGCGAGCGGAACATGAGATTCAACGTGTTGGTGCCGCCGCCGCTCCATCCCCAGACCGCCACGCGCGACGAGTCCACGTACGGACGCGTGCCTTCGAGCGCCCGCAGCGCCGCTGCCTGGTCCTGCGAGGAGAGCACGCCGATCGACCCGTACACGGACTTGCGCCACGCGCGTCCTCTGGGCGCCGGCGTGCCGCGATTGTCGAAGCTCGCCACCAGGTATCCTTCGTTGGCGATGGCCCGATGAAACAAGGGATCGCGCCCGAACCACGCGCGCAGCGTGGTCTGTCCCGCCGGCTCGCCGTAGATGTTCACCAGCAACGGATACTTCTTTGACGGATCGAAGTTGGCCGGCTTGATCATCCAGGCGTCCACGCTGATACCGCCGCCGATATCGAGTTTGAAGAACTCGGCGGGCGACGGGATGAACGGTTTTACTTTGGCGCGCAGCTCGGCGTTGTCTTCAAGCATGCGGACCGAGGCGTGATCGGGAAGCCGAACGAGGTCCGTCGCGGCTGGTTGATCGAAGCTGGTGGCGGTGTGAAGGGCCCACGCGCAGCCGGGCGCCATCTGGTATGCGTGAACCCCCGGCTCGCCCGGCGGCGTCACACGCACCGGACCGCCCGTGCCGTCGAGCCGCGACCGATAAAGATAGCGTTCGGTGGCGTTATCCGGCGAAGCGATGTAGTAGACCCATTGGTCGTCTTTGTCCACGCCTTCCACGCTGGCTACGTCGAAGTCCCCGTGGGTCACGAGGCGCGCCTCGCCGCTCTCGCGCGAAATCAGGTAGAGATGCCGCCAGTTATCCTGATCGCTCTCCCAGAGCAGATCTTTCCCGCCATCGACCCAGTCGAGTTCGTCGACCACGTCGAGCCATGCGGCATCGTGATCGTGAAAAAGCTGGCGGACGGCGCCGGTAGAGGCGTTGCCGAGCAGCACGTCGTTCGTGTTCTGCAGCCGGTTCAGATGCTCCATGACGATGTCGTCGGAGTTGCCGGCCCATTCCATGCGCGCGATGTAGTTCTCGCGTGGATCGCCCGGGACTTGCATCCATTCGGTCTCGCCTCCGTCAGCGCTGACCACGCCCACGCGCGCCGCAGGATTGGTGGTGCCCGCCTCGGGATAGCCGTACTTCTGAATCGTGGGATAAACGCCGTACTGCGGATAGGGAATGCCGGTCACCACGTGGTGCGGTCCACCGGAGTCGTAGACCAGCGTGTAGTCCTCGACGCCGTTGTCATCAAACTGCCAGTAAGAGATGCGGCGGCTGTCGGGGCTCCAGCGGAACCCGTCGCGAATGTCGAACTCTTCCTCGTAGACCCAATCGGACGTGCCGTTGATGATGGTGTCGGAGCCGTCGTGCGTCAGCAGGACGATCTTGCCGGTGCCAAGGTCCTCGGAATAGAGATTGTGCTCGTGCACGTACGCCACACGCTTGCCGTCGGGCGAGAACTTGGCGAACTGCAGTGACGAGGCCGGCGCGTTGCCGCCCAGCTTCTTGAGCGCGCCGCTGCGGCGATCGAGCACCCAGAAATCGCCTTCGGTCGCCTGCCGCCAGACGCGGGTGGGATTGGTGAAGATCAGCAGAAGGTTAAGATCATCCGATAGCGCATAATCCTCGATCGAGAGAGCCGAATTGGTGCCAGACGGAACGAGTTGCGAGGCCGAGACCAGTACCTCACGCTTGCCGCTCGCCGTATCGTAACGAACGATGTCGGACGCGTCTTTCGCGGACGCCGACGGCTCGACCGTCACGTAAGCTTCGCCGCCGTTGATCCATCGCGCCGGGCCGAATCGCTTGCCCACAAACTCGCGGCTGGCAAAGATCCGCCGGAGCGTGTCGTTAAGCTTGGTGTTCTCCTGCGCGCCGAGCGGGGCCGCCTGCGTCCCCGCAAGCAGAACTACCAGCAGCACCGCGAGCAACGAGGACGATCGCGCGATGTCACTGCCATAACGCTCGGTGAACCTTCGCGCATCGCGCGATGCCCTCGGTTGCGCTGAAACTCCGCTCATTCAACCCTCCCTTCACTTCAGGAATCGAGATGGCAAGATACACCGAAGCACCGCGGCCCGCAATGCTGTGAACGCCAGCCTGCAGTGCACTGTGACTCTGAGCGAAGACTTCATCAGCCTTCGGCTCACCACTTCGGATGGAAATACCCCATCCGTATCAATGCTTCACTTTTCGCTCTGCTTCGGCGAACTCTCAGCGCACGGCGCGAATCGAGCTGAAGAGCGCTTTGAACGTCGCCGCCGCTTCCGCGCTCGACGCCGGAACGGACGCATCGCCGTTATACGCCTTGATGAAGTCGCTGGCGCTGCCCCACGTCGTCTGCAGCATGCCGAGCATGCGCGGAGCCGTGACCGCGTCGGGATGGGACCGCACTGCGCGGACCTGGTCCAACTCGGCCAGCGCGACGTCCGTTTTGCGCCATGGCGCGTAGACCACGCGAAATCCCTCGACGGCGAAATAGGCTGCCGTCGGCGGCGCCGATTCGTAGTGCCAGTCGCAGATTACGATGTCGCGCGGAACCATGTTGATGGCCCAAGCGGTCCCGTTCTGGCTGCCCTCCCACTCGCCGACGCCGGTCACCGATCCGTCAAGCAGGCGATCGCCCCACATCCACATCTCGCGATGCGACTGGACGAGGTGATCGTGCAGCGTGCGCACTTCCTGCGCGAACAGTTCCGCGCGATTGCGGGTGCCGCAGCGCGGGCAGTCCGGATCGGCCAGAATGAAGACCTCGTCCATGCCCACGTGGACGGCGTCCGCTTCGCAGACGGCGGCCAGTTCGTCGATGAGATCGAACACGACCTTGTGCACGTCGGGATTCAGCGGGCAATAGCTGCGGCAGTAGATGCCCTGGTTGTTTGGATACTTCTTCGGCGTCTCGTCGAACTCGGGATGAGCGCGCAGCAGGCCGAACGTCTGCGCGGCCCAGGACTGGTGGCCAAGCAGATTGATCAGCGGGATCAGGCGGACGTTCGCCGCGCGGCACGCCGACACGATCTGCTTGACGTCGTCCTTCGAGAGCGCATCGGCGTCCACGACCTCGGGATGGCTGGTGTACTGGTAGCGATAGTCGAACTCCATCACCAGCGTGTTGACGCCTTCCCCGGGAAGCGCGTCGCGGATGAAATTGACCACCAGCGCAACCTCATCGGGCTTGGGCGCGCCGAGGTAGAGTCCGCGAACGGGAAGGGTGGATGGCGCTGCGGCTCGGGCGCGCGCTGCTGTGGTTGTTGAGACCGCGAACATCGCACAGGCGACTATTGCAAATCGCGTCTTCATTGCAATCCCCCCCCCAGACTCGGCTTGGCTCGCGCCGATTTTCGTGTTGCGCTTCGGCTCGCGAACTCGCTCATGGAGCGTCGCTGCAGCCTAGAAAATCACCTTCATCCCGAACTGCAGAATCCGCGGATTGTGGGCGCCGGTGGCCTGCAGGAAATTGCTGGTACCGAAGCAGCTCGGGTCGCCGGCGGAGTTATCAGCCCCGCCCACGCAACTGTAGTAGTCGTTCACGCCGCTGAATTGCGTGTGATTGAAGATGTTGAAAGCTTCAGCCCGGAACTCGATGGCAGCCTTTTCCCGAATGGGGAAGTGCTTGAAGAATCCCATATCGAAATTGAGCCGCCCCGGACTGTAGAGAATATTGCGGCCGGCATTGCCAAAAGTCAGGCCTTGAGGCGCGGCGAAGGCGCTGGCGTTGTAGAGCACGGGTCCCTGGATGCCGGGGACGTTCACCACCGAGGGCTTTGCATTGATGTTGCCGATGATGTCGGCAAAGCTGCTCGATCCCACGCCGTTGGCCACGCCCGCCGTGTCGTAGATCGACGTTCCGTTCTCGATGCTGAACGGCGTGCCTGTCTGCGCCGTCGTGATCCCCGAAAGCTCCCAGTTTCCAAACAGCTTGTGCGTCCAACCGGCGCCCGAGTAGTAGGGCAGCTCCCAGACGTATCCAACGGTCAAGATGTGGCGCTGATCGAAGCCCGAGCTCGATCGCGAACGTTCGAGATTGTAGGAGTCCACGAAGCTCGTGTCCTCGCGGTCCGACGAGTCGTCGATCGAGTGGCTATAGGTGTAGGCAAGCGTGAAGCTGAAGTGTCCCGCGTCTCGGTGTGCCGACACTTGCAGGGCGTTGTAGATGGAGTTCGCCCAATTTTGCAGATTGGTGATGTCGTCGTACCCGATGTACGGCCGGTTGAAATCCGGATCGTTTCCGCAGGCCACGCCCAGATTGATGGCCGCCTGCCCGGTCACTGGCTGGCCGTTGACGATCCCCGTGTTGCAAATGTCATTGGTGATGATCTGCCCGGGTTTAAAGGGATTCTGGGAGGCGGGCACGCTGGGAATCTGGTTCAGGTCGTCCTGCAGGGTCAGATGAGTGCCCTTGCTTCCCACGTACGCCACCGTGACCACGGTGCTCGGGGCCACCTGGCGCTGCACATCGACGTTCCACTGCTGGACGTAGGGCCAGGTAACGCGCGTGGGAACGGCGTTGACCAGCAACGGGAACAGCAGCGACTCGCCGGCGCTGCCGATGTTGTTGTATCCCACCACGTTGTACTGGCTGGGCGCGAGCACTCCGGGCGGATTTCCTTCGAGCGATTCCTCGTTGGCCTCGTTGCCGTTGGTGTGTTCGAAGAAGATGCCGTAGCCGCCTCGCAGCGCCATCTTGCCGTCGCCGCGCGGGTCCCAGGCAAAGCCGAGACGCGGTCCCGGGTTGAACAGGTGTCCTTTCAGGCAGCCCGCGGGAATTCCCGGCGCGCCGCACTGCACCATGCCGTCGAATGCGTTGATGTTGTAAGTGCCCGGAACCAGAGCGCCTTGCTGGCCCGTGAGGCTGCCGTCCGGATCGAGCTCCGGCGCCCTAGCGGAACTGTAGGCCCCGGGCTCAAAGTTGTAAGCCTGCTTGTACTTTTCGCGATACGTCCCGTACAGGCTCAGGCGAAAGCCCAGATTGAGCGTCAGGCGCGGCGTGGCGTGCCAGTCGTCCTGAAAATACGGCTCCAGGATCTTATAGCGGTTGTAGTACTTCAAAATCTGGTTCCACTGCTGAAAGGATGCCACATTGCCCATCAAGAAATCGGCAAACCCGTTCCCGCTGGTGACTCCCGACGACGAAGAAAAGTTGACGATGCCCTCCAGGTTGGAGTTGTCGTCCTCGTTCTTCTGCGCGGCTACGGCGTAAGCGCCGAATTGCAGGTTGTGGCTGCCGGCGATCTTGGTCACGTTGTCGCGAAAAGTGTAAGTAGGGTTGGAATTCTTCCACGGATAGAATCCCGGATCTTCCCCGATGCCGCCGCCGTATTCCAGGTTGCAACAGATGGTCACGGCGGGGAGTTCGCCGCCGAATCCGTTATTGAAAATGCCGCCCATCTGGAAATTCGCTGGCCGCTGCACGTCGCCGATCGCGGCCAGGTGGATGATGTCGGTCGTATAGCTGAACACGAACTCGTTCAGCAGGGTCGGTGAGGCGTTGGCCGCGAGATGCGCCACCATGCTCTCGCCGGGTCCGTAGAAGCTGGTCTGCACGGTCGGGAAGCTGGCCTGCGCCAGGCTCCACAGCGTGGTGGGCTCCACGGTCGACCAGGAATCGTGGATGTAGTGGACGAACATGCGCAGCCGCGGGGTCAGATTCTGATCGATGCGGAACAGATCCTCGCGCCAGGTGGTCGGCGTGGAGAAGCTGTCCTGAAAGAACGACTGCGCGCCGCTGCCGCTGTTGGGTCCGGGAATCAGCGCCGCCATCAGGGCCTGGGCCTGCGGCGTCACCGTCACTTGATTACCCGTGAACGGATTGCCGGTATTAGGATCCAGGGGGCAGTCCACGCCCCCAGTCGTGCCGGGGCAGACGTCGGTAAAGTCTCCGGCGCGCTCCTGGTTGGAAGGTACCTGTTGGTAGAAGACGGCGGGATTACGCTCGCGGCGCCACTCCTCCGACCAGAAGAAAAACGACTTGGTCTTGTCCGTGTTGTAGTGGCCCGGAATGTAAAACGGACCGCCCAGTGTGAATCCGAAGTCGTTTTTCTTGTATGGCGCGCGATTCACGGGCGGCGCACCCGGCGCGGCGTCGAAAAAGTTGCGCGCGTTGAAGATTTCGTTGCGCGCGAACTCGAAAGCGTCGCCGTGGAAGTGCTGCGTGCCGGATTTAATCTCGGTTTCGACCGTCCCCGATCCATTACGGCCGTACTGCGCGCCGTAATTCGAAGTCAGCACCTCGACTTCAGCGAGCGCGTCCACGTTGGGATAGACATTGATCGAGAAATTCGACCCGTTGTCCATGGTGTCGCCGCCGTCGATCTCCCAGTTGTTGTACTCGGTGCGTCCACCGTTCACGCTATAGTTCACGTTGCCGATCAGGCCGACCACGCCTTCGTCCTGACCGGTCTGATTACTCACTCCCGGGACCAGCGTGATGAGTTGCGTGAAGTTGCGCCCGTTCAGTTCCAGCTGACTGATCTCTTTACCGGTAATCGTGCCCGAAAGTTCCGAGGACTGTGTCTCGACCTGCGCCACGGACTGGCCGCTGACCGTTATCTGGCTGGTGCTCGCGCCCACCTGGAGCCTGGCGTTGGCGCGGGCATTCTCCGCCACGCGCAGCGTGATCCCGTCCACTTCGTATTTCTTGAAGCCTCGAGCCGTAACGACCAGGTTGTACTGGCCGGCTACGAGGCTGGGGACGAGATAATCGCCCTGGGCGTTCGTCGTCGCGGTGCGTGTCACGCCGGTAGCCTGGCTGGTGATCTGGACCTGCGCGCTGGGGACGACGGCGCCGCTCGCATCGACAACGGTCCCGGTAATCGAGCCCGTATCCTGCGCTGAGGCGGTCGCTGCGAGCAGGCAGAGCGCGAGCATCGTCCACACGAGGGTGCGGCTTTCAGTTGACAGCAATCTTTGCGGGATGGTCCGGATTTGAGGCATGCTCCGGCTCTTCGTCTTTGTACAGCCGGTCTTCAGGCCGGCATGCCCGGGCTTAAGCCCGGCGCTACGATGCCGCCTGATTTACAACCCGCAGCAAACCCTCGAGCGACCGGCGCGTGGTCTGCAGGTGATTCATCCCCGGCGCCTCGAACTCACATTCGAGCGACATCGTTCCCTCATAGCGATCGCGCGTGAGCGCCCGCAACTGGCCGGCAAGATCGATCTCGCCTGCGTCGGCGAAAGTCTCGTGGCAATCCTTCAGGCCGGGCGAGCACGCCATGCCTTTCAGGTGCAGATGCCAGATTCTGCTCTTGTCGAGCGCCTGGTAGCCGTCCGGATAAGAGACCTCGCCGTGCGTGTAGCCGTTGCCCACGTCCCAGTTGAATCCGAGGTTGCCTGCGGGCGCGAGTTTAAGGATCGCGGCGGTCTCGTGCCCTGTTCCCCCGTTGCATGATTCTTCATTCTCGATCACCAGCCGGACGCCTTCCGCGTGTGCGACGTCCGCAGCCTTGGTCAACTCCTCCGCGATGCGCGAATAAAGAGAAGCCGGATCGCCGACGCGCCAGAAAGTGAATCCGCGGACTTTGTCCGTGCCCCAGGCATGAGCGCGGTCGGCCGCGCGCTTCAGTAGATCGATCTGGCCGGAGTACGGGTACGTGTCGCGCTCCGTCGTCACCGGCTTCGTTCCCGGGAGCGTGCATTTGTAAAGGGCCGAATCCACGACGGAGCACTTGAACCCGTACTGATCGAGAAGCTGGCGGATGCGGCTGATCTCGGCGGGCGTGGCTTCGGTGTTGTATTTGCCCCAGATCTGGCGAACCTCCACCCAGCCGAGGCCGTAGCTCTTCATGATCTTCAGGGCTTCCTCGAAGTCACCGGAGAAACCGTCACTGATAGCGCCGATTTTGAATCTCGACTCTTTGAATCCTGAATCCGCATTGGCCTGCAATGTAGACGCGTTATGCGCCAGAGCGGCGTCCCCTGAGCTCCCGCTCATCATGCCCGCAAGACCGTGCAACCGCGGGCGGGCCAGGGCGGCCCCGGAGAGTACAACCGTGTTCTTCAAGAAAGCGCGTCGGCGCATAGAAAGGCCCTCCGTAAGAGTTCAAATTGGCCCACCCTTGCCACGGGACTCACCGGTAAGCCTCCAGCTTGGCCTGGATTCGATCGTGGATCCAGTGCGGGTCCCACCATTCGGTTGGGTTCACCGGAACGCCGTCCAGGAGCACCGTGAAGTGCAGATGATCGCCGCCGGCAAGCCCGGTAGCTCCGCTGCGCCCGATCTCCTGGCCGCGCTTGACCGTTTCGCCGGGCTTGACCTCGAGCTGGCTCATGTGGCCGTAAAGCGTCTGAACGCCCGTGCCGTGGTCGATTACGACTGCATTGCCGAATATCCCGAAGAATTGCGCCATGACGACCACACCGTCGTTGGCGGCGAGCACCGGCATGTGCTCAAGACCTGCGAGGTCGAAACCGAGGTGCGTTTGATGATCCACCACCTGGCCGTTGTAAGTGTAGGTCCGCGCGTCGGCAAAATAAGCCTCGGTCTTCGAAGCCAGGCGGATGAAAGGCTCGTGCCACAGGAACGCGGGCGAGGTCTGCTTCGCAAGCTCGACAAGTTTTTCGCTGTCGATCTGGCGGAGGCGCCCGTTCACGGCCAGGAAGTTTTTGAGGGGGCTGCCCTGATCGTCAAGATCGGGCGTCTGGCTCATGATCGGCGGCACCACGCGCGCGATATAGGCGTCGTCGAGGGGGATCGTATCCGTGTGGAACTTCTTGGGAAATACCCGATAGCTGAAATTCGCGACCGCCTGGTTGCCGGCGTCGTCGCGGGCGATGATCTCGGCAGGCGTCGTGGGATCAAGGTCCCAGGGGTAGGCGAAAATCGCCAGACGCGTGTTCGGCATGGAGGGCTTCACCGGGAAGCTGGTAAAGAAATACTTCCCCACCTGGACGCCTGATTCCACCGTGCCGGGCGAGACGGTGAACACCACCATGTCGCAGCCGCCCTGGTTGATGTAGTGCTGCGTGGTGATCACGCCGATTTGCGGCGCGGTGAAGCGCACGGGCAGCGTCAGGCTGACACGCGACTCGCCGCCGCGGAAGAATCGCCCCCAGGAATCGTTGATGGCGGCGATCTGGACTGTGGCACTGCCTTCCGCAAGCCCGGGAATCAGGCGTCGATTGAGCGGCGCAGTCCAATTGACCACGCTCTCGCTCTTGGTCCAGAATTTCCACCAGTGGATCGGCCCGGATTTTGAAACCGTCTCCGTGTGGTATAGCGAGTGTCCGTTCTGTGACACATCCACGGTGATGCGGCGCACGTTGTGCTTCCTGTCGCGCGCTTCGATGGCGAGCTGGGTACTCTGGCCAAGTCCGCGAGGCTCATTGTCCAGTACAAGTGAAGGACCCTGATTCTGAACGACCTTCCAACCGATCAGGATGAGGACCAGAAGCAGAACAACGCCAGCGAGTACGCGGCCGCGCCCGATGCCGGCGTCGGAATGATAGCCGCGGGACCGCTCCCGTAGATAAAGATCGAACCTCTTACGCAATTATTCCCTCCAGGTGAGATGTCGAACCCTCAACAATACTGAAACGGGACGGCGAATCACAAATAGAATCGGCCGGAGGTACAGGCGTGGTTTGACGGCTGCCCTTCGTTATTCGCCATTCCCGCGGGGGATCAGGAAGATTGGGTCGTCGCGGCAGGCTCCTTGGCAACGACTGGACCTCGCGACACTGCGGGATTGGCCAGCAGTTCCCGCAGCTGTGGCAGCGCGGCCCGCGCGGCGGATTCACCCGCATCGATGAATTCATCCAGGCAGTCGAAATCGTCCCAGGTGAACCGGCTCACATCGGGCTCGATCACAAGATCGCATTTCGGTCTCCAGGTCAGCTCGGAGCGGGCCTCGGCGATCTGAAAAGCCTGCCCGACGACTTGAAAGAAATTCGTGGGCCGGTGGTTCAAGCGTCCGAAATTGAGGCACACCCCCACGATCTTGTCCACGGCGAATCCGCTGAGCGCCGCCGCCGGAACGCCGCAGACGATGCTGCCGTCCACCAGAGGTCGTCCTTCGTGCTCAACGGGAGCAAACAGTCCCGGGACGGCCGAACTGGCGCGAATCGCGGTAGCGAGCAGGCCGCGGCGGAAGATGACCGGCTCGCCCGTCGAGATATCGGTAGCCACGATCGCGAGCGGTACGGATAATTGCTCGAAAGTGTCGCAGTGCAGCATCTCACGCAGCATGACTTCAAGCCGCTCGTTGGTCGCGAAACCGAGACGAGGGAGCGTCCAGCGCGCAAACTGGCGCCAGCGGACTTTGCGCGCGTTGCCGATCATCTCCTGAATGGTGCAGCCGCTCGCGAATGCTGCGGCCGCAATGCTGCCCGCACTGATCCCGGCGAGCGCGTCAACGGGAATGCTGTTTTCCGCGAGGACCTTCAGAACGCCGATGTGAGCCATTCCGCGCGCAAATCCGCCGCCCAATGCCCAGCCGATTCGCGGGCGCGGCGGGGCGGCGGGGGGCACAACCGGCCGGGCGTAAGCGAACCTGCGCAGAGCGCCTCGCGCGGCTCTCAGCAATCGGCGTCCCCGCGATCCCATGTCAGTCAAGGCTCGATTCCGTCCCGGCGTTCATTATATAAAGATGCGTTAGGCTGGCCTAATTGTGTCCATCCGTACTACCAGGTTTAAGAGTGTTTGCGTCTTCCGCAAGTTCTTCCTGCCCTACCGGGTTGTCGCCATCGTCTCGAAATTGACCTTATCGGCTCTCCATGCCGCTTGACTTTCGATCGTGTTGGTACCATATTCTAAATATCCGCTCAACAAAGCGACACGAATGCGACCCCGGCCCGCTCGATTGCCGTCTTTTCGAGGCGGGTAGTGGTGTCGTTTGACGGCTGCTTTTGGGGGTGCCGGAACTCAGATGAAATCAGTCCTTCAAGGTGCCGGTATGCTTCAGCAATTCACCTCGATTACTGCCGGGGTTCTGGCTGGGCAGCGGAGGCTCGACGAGATTTCCCTGCGCGACCGGCGCCTCGCTTTGCAAACGACTGGAGCTGCCGGCCTCAAGGCCGGCGCTACGGTTTTGAGAACGCACCCTTCGAAATCAAAGCTGGAAACCCGTTTGTTTTCTGCAAGTAACAGACATCGGGGTTCGTCCAGTTGCGGATTCGTGTCCCGCCGGCTTTCGGGTCAATTTTCGGGCCCATTCCGGCAACCTCGGCCCTCGGCGAAGCAGCCCGGGTCAGAATCCGGCGAGCGTGGGAAGTTGGAACTTCGAACTGAAGAACTCCGAGCTCATCTCCACTCCCGCTGTGTTAGTATTAGGAGCGAATAAAAGGCGAATCAGGGAGAACGAGCAATGGTCTTTGAGACGCAAGCATTGCTGACGGCGAACCGGCGGGGAGGCAGCGAAAACGTCGAGCAGGCGATCGCGGAGATTAAGGACAACTACCGCGGGCCGGATCGCCTCGGCGGTGTGACCGCGATTCACCACATTCCGGCGCGCGAAGCCGAGTTCGTCCTGATGCCGGAGGACTTGGAGCCGCGCGTGGCGCAGGTTCTTGAGTCGCGGGGCATCAGCCAGCTCTATTCACATCAGTCGGAAGCCTTCCGGCTGGCGCGCGCAGGCCGGAATCTGGTGGTGGTCACGCCCACCGCGTCCGGCAAGACCCTCTGCTACAACCTGCCGATTCTCGACGCGCTGGTGCGCAATCCGGACGCTCGAGCGCTCTACCTGTTTCCCACCAAGGCTCTCTCGCAAGACCAGCTCACGGAGCTGAATCGATTCGCGGACGAGCTCGGGGACGACATCCGGACGTTCACCTACGACGGCGACACACCGCAGGACGCGCGCAAGTCGATTCGCGCGCGCGGCAATCTGGTGATCACCAATCCTGACATGCTGCACACCGGGATCCTGCCGCACCACACCAAGTGGGAGCGCCTGTTCGAGAACTTGAAGTACGTGGTCATCGACGAGCTGCACTACTACCGCGGTGTGCTCGGCAGCCACCTCGGGAACGTGCTGCGGCGCCTGAAGCGCATCGCACGATTCTACGGCAGCGAGCCGCAATTCATCTGCGCCTCGGCGACGATCGCCAATCCTGCGGACCTGGCGGCGCACATACTCGAGGAAGACGTCACCCTTGTGGATCGAAATGGGGCGCCATCCTCCGATAAGTACGTCGTGTTCTACAATCCGCCGGTCGTGAACCCGCAGCTCGGTATCCGCAGGTCGTATTTAAACGAGTCGCGGCGCATGGCTCGGGCGTTTCTCGGGCGCGGGCTCGAGACCATCGTCTTCGCCAACAGCCGCCTGGCCACGGAGATTCTGGTCACGTATCTCAAGGAGGATTTCAGCCGCGCGCCCGGCGGACCTGACCAGGTGCGAGGCTATCGCGGAGGATATCTTCCCCTCGAACGCCGTGAAATCGAGCGCGATCTGCGCGAAGGACGTTTGCTGGGCGTGGTGGCGACCAACGCGCTCGAACTCGGTATCGACATCGGCAGCCTCGACGTGGCGGTACTCGCGGGCTACCCCGGCACCATCGCGTCAACCTGGCAGCGCGCCGGACGCGCCGGACGCCGGCAAGGCACGTCGGCGGCAGTGCTGGTGGCGTCCAGCGCTCCGCTCGACCAGTTCATCGTCCAGCACCCCGAGTATTTCTTCGGACGCTCGCCCGAACACGGCTTTGTGAACCCGGACAATCTCGAAATCCTGCTCAATCACCTGAAATGCGCGGCGTTCGAACTGCCGATCGAAGAAGGCGAGCGCTTCGGCACACTCGATCTCGAGACGCTGTGCCGCCATCTGACCGAAATCGGCTTTCTGCACCACACGGGCGGCGCGTGGCACTGGGTGTCAGAGAGCTATCCGGCGGACGCGGTCAGCCTGCGGTCGGTATCGTCTGACAATTTTGTGATCGTCGACAACACTGGCGAGCCGCGGGTGCTGGCCGAGGTTGATTTTCCGAGCGCTCTGACCACCGTTCACGAAAAGGCCATCTACATTCAAAACGGCGAGCAGTATCACGTCGAGCGCCTTGATTACGACGATCGCAAAGCGTACGTTCACCGGGTGGATTCCGATTACTACACGGACGCGATCTCGTATACGAAGATTACCGTTCTCGAAACATTCGAGACACGGTCGACAGTCGACAGTCGACAGTTGACAGTTGACAGTCAACAGCCGAGAGATGACCATCAAAAGCGAACATCTAAAACATCGGGCGAATTTCGAGTTTCGAATTTCGAGTTTCGATCACCGCAAACCACGAGCGACGACCGAGAACCGGCAACCGACAACCAGCAACCGACCGTGAATCACGGCGAAGTCCACGTGAACACGCAAGTGGTCGGATTCAAGAAGATCAAGTTCCACACGCATGAGAACGTGGGCGCAGGCAACCTGACGCTGCCCGAACAGGAGATGCACACCACCGCATGGTGGCTCACCCTGCCGCATGAGATGCTGGCCGCGATGCCCTACTCGAGCACCGACCGGCAGGACGGTGTCCGCGCGCTCGGCAACGCGCTGCAAGCGATGGCGATCTTGCTGGTGATGTGCGATGGGCGGGATCTCGGAGTCGCTGTCGGTGAGAATTCTCGCGAGAAGCTGGCAGTCGACAGTCGACAGTCGACAGTTGACAGTCGACAGGCACAACGGACCACGGACAACGGACCAGCGACATTCTTTGAGCCAAACATCTATCTCTACGACAAGTATCCCGGCGGCATTGGCCTGAGCGCTCCGCTTTATCGCATGAGCGAGCAGTTGCTCGACAACGCGCGCAACCTGATCGAGAATTGCGGCTGCGAGGCAGGCTGTCCGTCGTGCGTGGGTCCGGTGGGGGAGATCGGGGAGAAGGGGAAGGAGGTATCGCTGGCCATTCTGGCCGCGATGCCTTGATGCTCCGGACAGGTATGAACTGGTTTAAACTAGTCTAGAGGTGAAACGTGGCAACTGTAGGTGCGTTTGACGCTAAGACTCATCTGTCCGATTTGCTCGACCGCGTAGCGAAAGGCGAGACGATTACAATCACCCGCCATGGGGTTCCTGCAGCAATGCTGGTGCCTGTAGGTGACGGCAAGAGAAGGCTTACACACGAGGAGGTCGTTCAAGGAATGCGGGCCTTGCGAGCTCGTGTTAAGCCCGACACGATGACGGTCCGCGAAATGGTGAATCAAGGACGGCGGTTTTGAGCGACGTCGTTGTGGATGCATCGATCGCGCTTGCCTGGTGCTTTCCCGACGAAGCCAGCGATTACGCGGACAGGGTCCTGCTTGCGTTGGCAGGTCACACGATCCTCGTTCCCGCTGCGTGGTCGCTTGAAGTCACGAACGGCCTGCTGATCGGTGAGCGCCGAAAACGGCTGAAGCCGCCGGAAGTCTCGCGCTTTCTGGCGTTGCTTGAGGGACTGTCCATAGCAGAGGAGGGTCACGCGGTGACTGATACCGTCAACCAGGTTTTGCCCGTGGCCCGCGACTGCGGCCTCTCCGCCTATGACGCCGCTTATTTGGAATTGGCGCTCCGCCGCAACGCTCCGCTCGCTACCCTGGATTCCAATCTGGAGAAGGCTGCCAAGCGCTTGCGAGTTCCGCGTTTTCCGTGATGGACAAGCGGGCGTTCTGAGTCGAATGAATCTGGAAGAGAAACTTCGCCAGCTTCGTAAAGCCGCTGAGAAGAGCAGCGCCGACCGCGAACTCGAGCGCCAGCTCGAATGGCTCCGGCAGCGGGACCAATCGGTGCGGCCGTTGCCCGCGCAGCGGGTTCCGCGCGGCATCGAGCAGTACGTCGAAGGCTCGGTCGAGACGAACCATCTGGGCGAGTACTTCGTCGCGCGCCAGTCGCTGCCTTTCGGACGTCCTTATGGCAAGCTGCGCGTAGGTGACGTCTCGGCGAGCGATCTCACCGCGCTCGAGATATTTCTCGACGGCGGCGCGCTGCCGAATCCCGCCGAACTGATCTATCTCGACACCGAAACCACCGGGCTTGCTGGGGGCACCGGCACGTGCGCCTTCCTGATCGGCGTCGGTGCCATCGAAGGATCGGATTTCGTGGTACGCCAGTTCTTTCTGCGTGACTACCCCGAGGAAAAAACGGTGCTCGCGGCGCTTGCCGAAGTGCTGGCGGGCTACAAAGGCCTGGTGACCTTCAATGGCAAGACCTTCGACGTGCCGCTGCTCGAGACGCGATATCGCATGTCGCGCCACCGCTCGCCGTTCGGGCGCATGATTCATCTCGACCTCTTGCATCCGGCGCGCCAGCTCTGGAAACTGCGTCTTGAAAGCTGCCGCCTGACGCATCTTGAAGCGGAAGTGCTGGGCATCGGACGCAGCGGCGACGTGGACGGAGCGGAGATTCCCGGAATTTATTTCGATTACCTGCGCAGCGGCGATGCGCGCGGCCTGCAGCCGGTCTTCTATCACAACGCGCTCGACATCGTCACGCTGGCGGCGCTTACGGCCGAACTCGCGCGCATCATTCGCACGGAAGCGGCGCGAGGTGTCGACGTGTCGCAGATGAGCGCCGATCCCGGGGCAGCGTTGCCGCCTAGCCTAGACCTGTTCAGCTTGAGCCGGATCTTTGAGCGCGCGGGCGATCGCGCCCGCGCTGCGGAAGCTTGCCGGAGAGCCATCGATTCGGGACTGCCGGAGTCGCTCGAGCCGCGCGCTCTCTGGCATCTCGCTACACAGCACCGGCGATCGGGAGAATTCGAGCAGGCAGCCACGATATGGCTGGAGATCACGCGCCGCGAAACGGACTACTTTCTGGACGCGCTCGAACAGCTTGCGATTCACGCCGAGCATCGCCTGCGCGATGCTGCCGCGGCGCTCGAGTTCACGGAAAAAGCTCTGGGCTGGCTCGCGTCGAATACCGGACTGCCGCGGCCGCACGGGGCAGTTTCCGAGTGGCAGGCGTGGTCCAGGCTCGCGCGGCGACGTGACCTGGAGCGGTTCCGGCACCGGCAGGAGCGGCTGAAGCGCAAAGCACAATCGGGCTTGGATTCCCCAGCCTTGCTGTAGCGGCGGTGTCCTCACCGCCGCGCCGCGCTCTCCCCTCCGCTGGATCTGAGCCGTTCGAGCGCTTCACCCGCGCGGCGCTGGGAACAGCGGCGATGCAGCGAGGCTAGTCCTCGTCGTTTTCCGACCTGGGTTTCCACTTGAACGTGACGTGATGTTGTTCGGGATGTTCCTGGCCGGCCATGTCGACGGTCACAACCTCAAGATCGCCGGTGAGCCGCAGAAAATCCGAGTCCTTCGGCGTGTGCCCTCCGCCGCGCGCGACGGAGCCCTGGAATCGGTAATATTTCTCGTGGATCTTCGCCGTCTTGAAATCGATGTGATCTCCGCCGCGCGTGCCGATGGTGATCGGATAACTGAGCACCTCATTCGACTCTTCTTCACCCTGCATCACATCGATGTAGCCCTTGAGCTTGCCCTCTTCCTCGAGAATCGCCAGCGTGTTATCGGGGCTGAGGAACTCGTATTCGCCCGTCATGTCGGGCGCGCTCTGGGGCGGCGGACCGGAGGTGAAGTTCCGGGCGGAGACGGTTTTGAAAGTCAAGAATAATAATGCCGTTATTAATGTCATATGTGCTAGGATCGAGCCACGGGAGGTTTGCCGGATGTTTGGACTTGGCTCGCGTCGGGCACATCGGACCTTGTCTGTCCCGGCATTCACCGCGATTTGCGCACTTACGTTCTGGCGAGCCGCCCGCGCGCCTGCGTCTCCCGAGGCAGTCCTGAAGATCACTTCTTCGTCCTTTCACGCCGACGACCGCATTCCCGCGCGCTTTACGTGCGAGGGCGCCGACGTCTCTCCGGCGCTCTCGTGGAACGATCCGCCCGCCGGCACGCGCAGCTTTGCTCTAGTCGTGAACGATCCCGACGCGCCCAGTGGGAATTTCATCCACTGGGTCATCTACAATCTTCCTGCTTCAACGCGTTCGCTGCCGGAACGCGTTCCGCAAACTGATGATGCCCAAGGCGGCCAGCAAGGAACCAACAGCTTCAGAAAAACCGGTTACAACGGCCCGTGCCCGCCTCCTGGCAGCATGCATCGCTATTTCTTCCGCTTGTACGCGCTCGACTCCACTCTTAATCTGCAGCAGCCGACCGCCGACGATCTTCAATCGTCGATACAGGGCCACATCCTCGGTCACGGCGAGATCATGGGCCGCTTCCGGCGCTGAGTTTTGCCGTTCTGCAGAAAACTTCACTCACAGCACGGCCGCGACCAGCCCTTGGCGCCTCGATTGTCAGCCGACAGTGCGTAGGGCCGTGATTGCACGCCATTCTTCGCCAGTACCTCCTGCAGCGCCTGGCTTGCTGCGAGCGCGTTCCCGCGCACAAACGCCAGAACAGCGGGACCGGCGCCGCTCAGGCATACGCCGCGAATATCGGGATGGCGGAAGCGCAACACTTCGGAGAGACTCGGAATCAGCCCGGCGCGATAGGGCTGATGCCAGCGATCCTCGAACATTTCCTGGCGAAAATCGGTGCGGCCGGAAAAGAATTGCGCAACCATGACGGCGGCGCATTGAAGATTGTGAACCGCGTCGGCGCGCGAGTAGGTGTCCGGCAGCACCGCCCGGGCTTTCTCGGTGGCGAGCGCATAATCCGGGACGACGAGCGCGAACTGAAGCGACTCGGGGACAGGGCAGGAGCAGGCGATAACGCGATTGTCGGTCTGTGCGGCCAACGTAAATCCGCCTTCCCAGGCCGCGGCTACGTTGTCAGGGTGACCCTCCCGTCGTGCGCCAAGCGAAATGATCTCTTCGTCGGTCAAATTGCGATAGGCGATCCAGCGCGCCGCCGCCAGGGCGGCCACAATGGCAGCAGCGCTCGAGCCAAGCCCGACTCCGACCGGAATCTGATTGTCGATCTCCAGGTCGAATCCGCGGTGGATACCCCACGGCTCCAGAGTTTCGACTAAAGTGCGCGCGATCAGATTTTCGCGCCCGCCAGCGATACGGTCCGGAGTCTCGCCGCGATACTCGACCTTGACCTCGCTATCGTCGCGCGGAGTCACGCGGACGTCGAGATAGAGTCCGAGGGCGAGCGCGCCGCTATCGAAAAGGCAGCCCAGATTTGCGCTGGTGGCGGGTACACGGACGGAAATCGTCTCTGCCATACGACCAGCATGACAGTTGGGAGGAGATTCGGCAACCGGCTGACCATGGTTCTCCAAGCTTCATTCGATAGCGACGGTTCGCGTGAAGTTCGTCAATGAAAGTTGTGGGAAGCGATCGCGGCACGACTGACGTCCAGCGGCAACAGGTGGTCGGCTTTCACCGAAATCACGCCGTCCTGATTCTGCAGAATGCCTTCCACCAGAAGAAAGCGCTCGCGCAGAATCAGCACCCGATGCTGCTCGAAGACGTCAGGCGTGAGGATGGCATTGGCGATGCCGGTCTCGTCTTCGAGGCTCAGAAATACGAATCCTTTCGCTGTGCCCGGCCGCTGCCGCACGATAACGGCGCCAGCTACGCGGACTCTGCGTCCGCTGGGTGATCGAGCAAGAGCTCCGGCCGATTTTACGCCGATGGCGTCAAGTTCGGCCCGCCGGTAGGCAAGCGGATGCGGTCCCACCGTGAGCCCGGTGCCGTGGAAATCGGCGACCAGACGCTCTTCAGAGGTCATCGGCGTGAGTGGAGAATTGCCGATTGTCGATTGTCGATTGCCGATTGCGACGCTTTCGACCGTTGATTTTGGATTTTTGACTTCTTCCGAATTTCGCTTTTCGACTTTCGACTTTCGACTTTCGACTTTCGACTCTCG
>JASHQD010000380.1 GCA_030037755.1 Terriglobia bacterium | reverse complement strand
CCTTTAGCCCGACCAGCCGGGTCATCGCATACGGGCTGGAGGGATCCATACGAATCACTCCGTCGTGGTCCACGGTCATGAACGAGAAGGTCGGGTCGATGACCTTATTCACGACCGTGATGTCCAGGTGGTAAATCGAATTGATGGATTCCCAGTAAGGCAGCGTAGCGCCGCCGAGTGGATCCACGCCCAGCTTGAGGCCGGCCCCCCGGATGGCGTCCATGTCGACCACGTTTTCGAGGTCGCGGATGTATGGCAACGCGAAGTCCTGCTCATGAGTGCTCTCCGCTCTGATCGCAGTGGCGAAGGGCACGCGCTTCACTCCGGTATTGCCTCCTCGCAGAAGCTCGTTGGCGCGATCCTCAACCCACTGGGTGACGTCTACATCGGCGGGTCCCCCGTGCGGTGGATCGTACTTGAACCCGCCGAATTCGGGCGGGTTGTGAGAGGGCGTGATTACGATTCCGTCGGCACGGCCCGCCTTACGCTCGCGGTTGTAAACCAGGATAGCGCGTGAGATGACGGGCGTTGGCGTAATGCCGTTCTCTCTTTGAATGACAGTTTCGACGTTGTTGGCCGCCAGAACCTCCAGCGCGGTGCGCTGGGCCGGATCGGAGACGGCGTGTGTATCCTTGCCCATAAATAGCGGGCCATCAGTGCCGGCGCGGCGACGGTAGTCACATATCGCTTGCGTGATGGCTAGAATATGCGCTTCGGTGAACGTGCCATGCAGCGGCGAACCGCGGTGCCCGCTGGTTCCGAAAATGACCATCTGGTTCGGGTCGGCGACGTCAGGCTGGCGCTCAAAATAGTAACGCTCGAGGCGGTCCACATCGATCAGCATCTCTTTGGGCGCGGGATGGCCAGCCAGCGGAGAAACCTTCTCGTAGTTCTTCTGTTCATTCGGCGCCGGCTGAGTTCTTATGGGACTGGACATGGGCTCACCTTCCAAATGTCGCCGGCGTACTCGGCAATGGTGCGGTCGCTGGAGAACTTCCCGGAACTCGCCACGTTCAAGATCGCCTTGCCCGCCCACTCCTGCGGCTCGGAATACAGTTCGCGCAGACGCTGATCTGCCTCGAGATAAGACTTCAAATCTGCGAGGTGCATGTAATGGTCGCCATGAGTCAACAGGGCATCGCGCAACGGGGCGAAGATTCCCGGCTCGTAGCGGCTGAAGTAGTCGGAGAAGATCAAATCGAGGGCGGCGCGGGTCTCGGGCTCGTGCTCATAGTGCCAGTACGGGCTGTACCAGCCACGGCTGTCGGCGACCTGTTCCGCGGTCAACCCGAAGAGGAAGAAATTCTCCTCGCCCGCCTCCTGGGCCATTTCGATGGTTGCACCGTCGCGCGTACCGATCGTTAGTGCGCTATTCATCATGAATTTCATATTGCTCGTGCCGCTGGCTTCGTAACCCGCCGTCGAGATCTGATTAGAGACGTCGCTGGCAGGGATCAAACGTTCCGCGAGCGAAACGTTGTACTCAGGCAGGAAGAAAACTTTCAAGCGGCCTCGCATCGCGGGATCGCCGTCGATGGTGCTTGCCACATTCTCGATGAACTTGATGATCAGTTTGGCGAGTTGATAGGCAGGCGCCGCCTTGCCCGCGAAGAAGAACGTGCGCGGCGTCACTTCGAGATTAGGATTCTCCCGCAGCCGGTTATAAAGCACCACGATGCGCAGCGCGTTCAATAGCTGACGCTTGTATTCATGTATGCGCTTGATCTGACAATCGAAGATGGAATCGGGGTCCACGGTCTGGCCCGAGGTCGATTTGAGCCAGGCCGAGAACTGCGATTTCGCCTCGCGCTTAGCCTTCATGAAGCTATCCCGAAGCCCCTTGTCACCGGCGAGGGGCTTCAGTTTCCGCAGTTCGGCCAGATTGGTGATCCACCCATCGCCGATGGCTTCGTTGATCACGCGAGACAGCGCCGGATTCGCCAGCAGCAGCCAGCGCCGGGGCGTGACGCCGTTCGTCTTGTTGTTGAAACGTTCGGGAAACATGTCGGCAAGATCCTTCACCGTTGTCTTGCGCAGCAACTCCGAATGTAAGGCGGCCACGCCGTTGGTGCTGTGCGAACCGACGATGGCGAGATTGGCCATGCGAACATGCTTCGTTGGGCCTTCTTCGATCAGGCTCACCCGCTGTACGCGTCCGTCATCGCCTGGAAATCGCGTCCGAACCGAGTCCAGCAATCGGCGGTTGATCTCATAGATGATCTCCAGGTGGCGTGGGAGGAGTAGCTGGAACCACTCGACCGGCCATTTCTCGAGCGCCTCGGGCAGCAGCGTGTGATTTGTGTACGCCAGAGTCCTCTGTGTCAGGTCCCAGGCCTGATCCCATCCCAGGTGCGCTTCGTCCAACAGGATCCGCATCAACTCGGGAACCGACATGCTTGGGTGCGTATCGTTGAGCTGGATAGCGACCTCTTCGGGAAGTCGAGTCCAGTCATTGTTGCCGTGCCGGAAGCGCCGTATAAGGTCGGCCAGCGAGCAGGCCACCAGAAAATATTCCTGCACGAAACGCAACCCCTGGCCTCTGACCGTGCTGTCGTCGGGATACAGGACCCGCGTAAGAGATTCGGCCTCGAGTCTTTCGGCCACCGCGCCAACGAAATCGCCATGGCTGAATGTCTGAAAGTCGAAGTAATCCGGTGCGTGCGCGGCCCAGAGACGCAGGGTGTTGATGGTCTTGCCCCCATAGCCGACCACCGGCCGGTCAAACGGGATACCGATCAGCCCGGACGGCTTGCCAACGATTGCGCGTAAGTCGCCAGCAGCCACTTCGAAGGAGCAGTTCAGCTTGACTTCAACCCTTTCCTGATGCCGTAGAACCTCCCAGGGGTCCCGCCGACGCAACCAGTTGTCCGGCTGTTCCTCTTGCCACCCATTCCGGATGGACTGTTTGAAGATGCCGTATTCGTAGCGCAGGCCGTAGCCCATAGCCGGGAGTTGCATCGTCGCCATGGAGTCCAGGAAGCAAGCCGCCAGACGTCCGAGTCCACCGTTGCCGAGACCGGCGTCGGGTTCCTGTTCCAGGAGCCCGGTCCAATCGAGATTCTCGTTCTTGACGGCTTGGCCGACAACGGGATCAAGCAGGAGGTTTGTGACGTTATTGGCGAGAGACCGCCCTATGAGAAACTCCATCGAAAGGTAGTAGACCCGCTTGGGGTTCTGGCGGGTGTATGTGCTCTCGGTTCGGATCCAGCGCTGCGAGAGAATATCGCGGGTAGAACGAGCGAAGGCCTCAAAGCGGTCGCGCAGGCTGGCCGAATCCAGATCGACGATGTTGTCGAATACCAGGTGTCGATCGTACAAGGCATCGGGACCGCCCGCGAATTTCACGGGGCCGCACGCGCACTGATCGAGGAGCTTCGCGATTGCGTTAGATTCGGTTGCCGCGGGAGGCGGTATCACGACTTTTGTAGCCATAGATAAGTTCCCTCACTGGGAGTCAATGCCGTCGAATCTTAGATTCAGAATGAGGCATTCAGGTGGCGACGTGACGCGTATCGTCCCACAGCCGGATAACTGGCTGCGTCACTTGGTGTTCGTAACCCAGTGCACTCAGGCTTGCCGTGCTCAAAACAAAAAGCCTGCCCCCGGCTGGCTCGAGTTCCAGCCAGCGGGCTGCGAGTACACGCAGGAAATGCCCACTCGAAAAAATCAGTACATCCCCTTGCGCGCCGCGCAACCGGCTCACGATTCGATCAGCCCGGGCGCCGACATCCGCCGGCGATTCGCCGCCCGGGCATCCGTCGCGGAACAGTTGCCAGTCCGGACGTTCCGCATGGATCTCGGCTGTGCGGCGACCTTCGTATTGGCCATAGTCCCACTCGACCAGGTCGCGATCGACTTCGGCGGCGGCGCCGAATCCGGCCAGCTCACACGTCCGCCGCGCACGCTGCAAGGGACTGGTGAGCACGTTTGAGAAGCGCAGCCCCTTGAGTCGCGCCCCGAGCGCGCGAGCGTTCTGTTCGCCGCGTTCCGTCAGGGCCAGATCGGTGAGGCCCGTGTGTTGACCGGTGAGGCTCCAAAGCGTTTCGCCGTGCCGGGCCAGATAGGTAACGGGAAGCTCACTGCTCATGAATATGACCTTAACCCCGGCGTGTCAGAGATCTAACTTCTCCGATTCGCTCCAAAAGCCCGAGCACTCGACGCTTGACGTCAGCGACCGATGTCCTCAGTCCGCGACACGGCCACGCCAGCACGGGCTGCAAGCCATCTTCCAGAAGGTGTGAAACCCAGCTTCGTTTCCAAGTCATTGAGAGCCAAGCCGGAATCAGGAGTCAAATGCGTTGGTTACTTCCAGTTCGTCGCCAGCAGGCTGGCAAGTGCCAGCTGATTGGCAGGTTGGCGCCGTTTATTGTGGGTGGATCAGATGCGGTTTTTCGAGCGGTCGAGTCGCACGAACTGACGTCAAGATCACGCGAGGCCGCGGTCCTCCAGAGAATCTGGCCCTTAACTGCCCACCCACGCCTTACTTCTGAACCGCAGGCAGAGGCAGGCCTGCGCAACCACGATCCGCGCTTGCTGACGCGCGAGAACTCGCCGCAACCGGTGAGTCTTGGGGACGCGCGTGGATGAAGTGCTCGAAGAAGAAGCCCATTCAAGACGCCCCTGGTTTTTTGCGATCGTGTCCGCGATTTTGGTGAAGAGCCGGTCCTTCGTGACGGTCCGCTCGGCATAGTCCACGATGTAGCTCACGGTGAACTCCATGGATCCGCTATTCACGGCCAGCGCCACGATGGGGTTGAGGCTCGGATTCTCGATCTGGTAATCGTTGGTGACGCGGCTCCAGGTGTGCCGCGCTTCTTCCATAGAATCAGCGACCGTGTCTCGGACGATCCCAAGCAGAAGGGTCCTCGCGAGACCATGGTCGCTTTGCGCCGTCAGCGTGACCTTGATTTCATCCCAGACAAACCGGACCCCTTGCGTGTAGTTATACACGGCTCCCTTGAGGACCAGGTAGTTGGGAATCTGGGCTACCCGGCCGCTGTGCAAATCTTTGCTCATCCAGTTTCCGACTTCCAGAACGGTGGTCCGAAGAATCGAGATATCCACCACGTCGCCTATGGTGTCGCCGATCTGGACCCTGTCACCCACGGTATACAGCTTCGACGTACCAATGGCGAACCAGCCGCCCAAGCTCGCTACCACGTCCTGGAGAGCAACGACGATACCGGCCCCGGCAACACCCAGTGCGAAGGTGAAGCTCCCCAGGTGATCCTCGAAAACTGCGATGAGGAAGAGTAGCGCCACGCCGTAACCCAGGAAGACGACGACCTTCCGGACTCGATACCGGGCATCAGCTTGCTGAAAGTGGCGGGGGAGTGTGGTCTCGAGGAGCCGAAAGCCGGCGTGAATAACCAGAATGCCCAGAACCGCGAATGCGATTTTCCCACTAATCGAGAGGGAAGCGAGTTGCTTCGCGATGGTGCTCATGTGGATTAGCCGGCCGCTACCGTACAGCTGCTCGAACAGCAGACATTGTGAAAAGCCGCAGGTGAAACCTGCGAGCAAGACGACAAGATGTAATCCATGAGCCGCCAGCGTCTCTCAAGGCGTCGACACTACGCCGCCTTGGGTCTCCACAGCGGGAACCGTCACTGATGCGAGGAGCTTTTGCATCGCGCTGTCCAGTGCGCGATCCATGGCAGCCACAACACCGGCCACTGTCCGTTCGTTCACCTTCGCGGTCTGCGAGGCGTTGCCGGCCCAGACCGTTTTGCCGGAACGGAAATCGGTGATCTGAGCGGAGAGCGCAACCTCGGCGTTGACCCCGTCCTGGTAATCGATCTCGTCAAGCCTTTCCAGACTCCCGGTAAGGATGAAATCAGCATTGGAGCGCCCGTCGTAAAGGGCTACGTCGCTGAACTTACCGCTCGCGCGTAGACGCTCGACCACGGCGCGACTGACGAACTCACGCGGATTCACCGCCCAGCGCTGATAGTTGTAAAACCCGATCTGTTCGGGCGAGGGCCGGTAGGCAATGGCGCCTTGCCGGAGATAGTCAGGCAATCGGAACTGGCGCACTGCGATCGTTGGCGCGCTGGCTTGAACCGGCGGGTCGGGGGGCGAGGGCACATCCAGCGTGTAATAGGTTGGGTACGTCACCTTACCCAGACACCCAACCGTCAAGGTCGATAACATAATCGTGATGAGAGCTTTTGCCAGTCGTGTCCTCATGTGGCCTACTCCTATTGCGGGACTTGACGCTCCTGCGGCTGACTCTTCCGCACCAGCGTCCACGGGCGCTGTTTCAGCGTGTCGGTCAACTGGTCGAGATTGTCGGTTGCAGTCCGGAGGTTTTCCATCGTGTCGTTCATGTTGTCGCTATTGGCCCGCACAATCACTTGCATACTCGCCAGCAGGCTGCGGGCCTGAGTCAACGTGTTCTGAAGTTCGACCAGGTCCGTGCGCATCGGCTCACGCAGATCACTGACCGTGGCGTTCACGTTTTGGATGGCGTCGTCGGCATGATCGATCAAGGGGCCGGTCTTGCCGATCATGGTGTCGGCGTGCCCGGTGAGTGCGAGCAATTGGTCGGTCATGTGGTCGATCTTCGGCCGCTCGCTGGTTACGAGGCCGTTCGCTTGCTCTAGTAGAGCGTGGATCTGCTGCTGGTTGGCCGGACCGGTGATCGAGTTCAGGTTGGCGAGGAGATTTTGCGCGCCGGTACTGATGACGCCCAGCTCGCCTTGTACCTGGGTGATCAGAGCGTTTGCATTATCAGCGACGGTCCCGAGCTTGGCGGTCATATCATCCAGGCTAAGCGCCTCGGCGGAGGGAATGGTTGCGCCGGGCGATAGTCGCGGGGCGGAACCGGTGCCGGTGCTGATCGCGAGAGCGGGATCGCTCATTATGCTGAGCGAGCCGAGCTTCGCGATGGATTTTTCGTTGATGGGCGTCCCCGCCTTGAGCTCCAGAAGAATTTCGATCCTGGTGGGATCCTGGCGGGAGGGTCCTACGCTCGTGATTTTGCCTGCCCGGATGCCTCCGAACAGGACGTCGCCGCCCGGCTCGAGCCCGCCGGCGTAGTGCAGATAGGTTCGATAGGGCACTCCGCCTCCGCGAAGCTGCGCGTTAAACAGATAGACGAGCGTGAACACGAGAATCGCGAGAGACGCGAGAACAAACGCTCCGACCTTGGCTTCCGTCGTCACCGGCTTACCTCCTCAGACCGCAGATATTTCTCCATGTGGGCTTGTATGAAGCGGACGTGCTCGCTTTTGTCTGGCGCGCGGTCCAGGAACTGCCGGATGCGGGGATGCTGGCTTGATCGGATTTCATCCTTGGTTCCCACGGCGAGAAACGATCCTTGATAGAGCATGGCGATGCGGTCGGCGATTCGGAAGGCGCTCGGCAGTTCGTGAGTCACGACGATTACGGTCATTTGAAACGCCCGCTTCAGAACCAAAATTACTTCATCCAGTTCCGCTGCCACAATGGGATCGAGGCCCGCGGACGGCTCATCGAACACCAGTATTTCGGGATCGAGGGCAGTGGCGCGTGCTACGGCCGCGCGCTTCCGCATGCCGCCTGACAGCTCCGGTGGATACAGCTTCCCAAAGTCGGCCAGACCCACGGCGGCCAACTTGATCCACACCACCATCTCGATGATCGACGGGGCGAGCGACGTGTGCTCGCGCAAGGGCAGCGCAACATTGTCTTCAACCGTCAGCGAGTTGAATAAAGCGGCGCTTTGAAATGCGACTCCAATCGAGCGCCGGACGCGCTTCAGCTCCGCCGGGGAGCAACGCACGATGTCGGTCCCTTTGACCGAGACGCTTCCCGCCAGGGGGCGCTCGAGCCCAATGATCTGGCGCAGCAGTGTGCTCTTGCCGGAGCCGCTAGCGCCGAGCAGCACCATCGTCTCGCCGTGCTCGATGTCCAGATTGAGGCCGTTAAGGATACGGCGCCCGCCGTACTCCACCACGAGATCGCGAATGGAGATGATCGGCATTAGTGCAGCCCGGTGAAGTAAAAGATCGTGGTAAAGACCACATCCGCGACGATGACCAGAAACGTAGACCTGACCACTGCGGCGGTAGTGGAGCGCCCTACAGCGTCGGGGCCGCCGTGGACCCGGAACCCTTCCAGGCAGCCGACGTGAACGATGATGGTCGCAAACGCCACGCTCTTGACGAGGCCGCTGATCACGTCTCGTATCTGGATGGTGTTCATCACGTCTCGCGCATAGAGCCCGAGCGCCAGGTGGGCGGCGAAGAACATGAAAATTCCGCCCGCGAGAATGCCGCAGAGGTTGGCCAGGATGCTGAGGCAGGGTACAGTGACGAGCGCCGCGAGATACTTCGGCGCCAGCACGAATTCGACGGGCTCGAAGGCCATCACGCGGATCGCGTCGATCTCCTCCGTCACCATCATGGTCCCGATCTCGGCGGAGAACGCGGACCCCGACCTTCCGCTGACGGCGATCGCCGTGAGCAGCGGTCCCAGTTCGCGGGTGAAGCCGATCGAAACCAGGTCGATCACGTAGTGCAGGGCCCCAAAGCGGCGCAATTCCGAGGCGCCTTGCATGGCGAGAATGAAACCGGTGCACATCGCCATCAGCCCCACCATTGGCGCCGCGTTCACTCCGATCTGCAGCATCTGCTGCACGGACGATTTCCAGCGGTACCGGTTGCCGATGAAGGGGAGTGACGCGCCCAGAGCCTTGATCGACGCCCACCACTGGATGCTGAGGCCTCCGGCGTAATCGAGGTCCCGGAGGGTTCTCCGGCCGGCGCTTTCGATGAGCGTTGCCATCAGGAAGCCTTTGAAAGGGAGGAATCGCCGTCGCGGCCGCCGGTTTGGAAAAGATAGAGGATTCCGGTCACCTCAAGAAAATAACGGGGACCATCGCTCAGGCCCGTGAAGAGCAGCGTGGTGTTGCGCTCGCGCGCGATCTTGAGGGACTCGACCAGAGTGGCAAGCCCGGAGCAGTCCATGTAGCTCAGTTCTGCCATGTCGACGGTGACGGTTGAGATCAGCTTCTGCCCAAGAATTGCCAGCAGCCGATCGCGAACTTCGGGCGAGGTGTCAATCGAGAGCCGGCCGCTTAAGGCAACGCGCGCGCCGCCTTCGCTGTCAATCACCCTGATGTTTAAGTCGTGGCTGGCGTTCAGGTGGGTCGTCCGCATGGAATTCCTCCGCATAATTCGGGTATCGAAGTGAGGCCCTGATATGCACCCCAACCAGTTCCTCGTGGTCACTCGTGGCATTTGTAAAACCAAACCAGGTGGGAAGCGCTATCGATTTGCAGGAGCGCACTCTAGCGAGCACGGTTTGCCGATTCAGCTGCGGGCTTGCTGCCAACTGGCTGGCAAACTGGCGGATTTCTGGCACTTGGTGACACGCGAGAGCCGGCGCTTGGGTTGGCCCCCAATACCCGCGCTCAGGGTCGCGAAGAAAACATGAGCTACAGTAAGAACCAGGAGGCAGCTCACAAACAAACGGCGTTTGTGTCGTGCCCTCGGTTACGACGAATCGGCGGAGGTATACTTGCCTGATCTCGGCTTCCGAACGTGGAAGCCTGTTTTGGGGAGGCCGTCGTGGGCAGACCGGATGCTGTCGAGACTTTTGAACCATTAATGACAGCCGAAGATCGCCTACGGCTGATTCTCGACTCGACCCCTTCCCTCATCCATACCGCCAGGCCTGATGGGTACCTCGATTACTTCAACAAACCCTGGCTCGAATACGTGGGCGCGACTTTGGACGAAGTGAGCGGATGGAACTGGATGGCTTTCATTCATCCCGACGACCTTGAAGGCATTGTCGCCCGCTGGCGGACTTGCCTTGCGACCGGAGGAATCTTCGAGTACGAAACTCGTGTTCGACGGGCGGATGGGGAATACCGCTGGATGTTCCACCGTAAGGTGCCGTTGCGCGACGAGAAAGGCGACATCGTCAAGTGGTACGGATCGTCCATGGATATCGAGGACCGGAAGCGGGCAGAGGATGCTCTACGGCGAAGCGAGTTCTATCTCGCCGAAGGCCAGCGGCTGGGCCATACCGGAAGCTGGGTGTTTGACCCCGCTGGATCATTCACCCACTGGTCCCAGGAACTCTTCCGGATTTACGGTCTCGACCCGGCTGGTGGCGCGCCGTCCGTTGAGGGCTACCTGGATTGTGTTCACCCCCAGGATCGCGAGTGCATGGCTCAATTGATCCGAGAGATGGTCGCGAAAGGCTTGGGATGTGACGCGAAGAAGCGTATCGTGCGTTCCGACGGCGAGGTTCGCTACATCCGTTGCGTGGGCACTCCTCTCGTGGAAAACGGAGTTCTGAAAAGCATCGTCGGCACGGCCATGGACGTGACCGAGCACGAGGAGATGACGCAAGAGTTGCGGCGCCGCGAAGCGTACCTGGCTGAAGCCCAAAAGCTGAGTCACACGGGCAGCTTCGGATGGAAACCTGATACCGGGGAGATTGTCTGGTCAGATGAAAGCTATAGGATTTTCGAATACAACCCTGCTGAGAAACCAACTCTGAACATGGTGTTACGGCGCATACATCCGCAGGACAGGGCGCTTGCGCAACAGGTCATCGAGGACTCGTCGAGGAGCGGCACAGACTTCGAACACGAATATCGCCTGGTCACGCCAGGCGAGGCGATCAAGCACCTCCACGTGCGGGCCCACGCTCTTCGAGATTCATCCGGCAAGATCGAGTTCATCGGGGCGGTGACCGACATCACCGAGCGCAAGCGGGCTGAGGACAGCTTGCGTGCGGCGATGACCGAGCGAGCTCGCCTCGATGCAGTTCGTGCAGAAGTCGGCATGGCACTGGCGAGAAGGGACAGTTTAAAAGGGATCTTGCATGCGTGCGCGGAGGCGATCGTGCACCATTTGGATGCGGTCTTTGCTCGCATCTGGACTCTTACCAGCGACGGTCTTCAACTGGAGTTGCAGGCAAGCGCGGGAATCTACACCCGTCTGGATGGGCGTTACAGTCGAATTCCTTTTGGACGATTCAAAATCGGACTCATCGCCAGGGACAGAAAAGCCCTTGTGACCAACGATGTCCGGCACGATCCACGTATTCCCGACAAGGATTGGGCAGTGGCTGAGGGGATGATCTCTTTTGCCGGCTACCCTCTTGTCGTCGAAGGCCGGACCGTGGGTGTAATGGGCATGTTCTCAAGAGAAGCGCTCGGCAAAAGCACCGTGGATACCCTCGCGTCCATCGCTGATGGTATCGCCCAGGGCATCGAGCGCAAGAAGGCAGAGGAGAAGCTGCGGCAAAGCGAAAAACAGTTGGGCGATGTGATCGAAACAATGCCGGTGATCGCCTTTACCAGTCTGTCCGATGGGTCGACGGACTTTGTAAATCGCCGTTGGATCGAATACACGGGTCTGACGGCGGAAGAGTCAGGCTACTTTCGGAGCGCCACAGTTCACCCTGAAGACAGGGAAGCACACGTCGGCAAGTGGCGGGCATCGCTTGCATCGGGCGAGCCCTTTGAAAACGAACTGCGCCACCGGGGTGCCGACGGACAATATCGCTGGTTTCTGGTCCGGGGTGTGCCCCTGCGGGACGAGCTTGGAAATATCCTCAAATGGCTCGGAACCCTGACGGATATTGAGGAACGTAAGAGAGCGGAAGAGCGGCTCCGCAACGAGAATGTCGCTCTGCGCGAGGAGATCGATCGCGGGGCGATGTTCGAGGAGATTGTCGGCACCTCGCCTGCCCTGCGAGGGGTACTCTCTGGCGTCTCCAAGGTCGCCCGGATGGAATCCACCGTCCTCATCACGGGCGAAACGGGTACCGGCAAGGAACTCATCGCCCGTGCCATTCACAAGCAGTCGCCCCGCTTTTCCGGTTCTTTCGTCAGCGTGAACTGCGCCGCGATCCCCCAGAACTTGATCGCGTCGGAGTTGTTCGGGCACGAGAAGGGAGCGTTTACCGGAGCCCTTCAGCGCCGCCTCGGCCGATTTGAGCTGGCTGAACGAGGGACGATCTTCCTGGACGAAGTAGCGGACCTCCCGCCCGAAACCCAGGTCGCTCTTTTGCGAGTGCTGCAAGAGCGTGAGTTTGAGCGCGTGGGAGGAAATCAGGCGATTCGGGCCGATGTGCGAGTGATTGCAGCTACGAATCGCGACTTGCAGGCTGCTATTGGGGCCGGGACGTTTCGTGATGATTTGTTTTATCGGCTCAACGTGTTTCCAATCCATATCCCTCCTTTGCGCGAGCGCAAAGACGACATCCCCATTCTCGTGGAGTACTTCATCGTCCGCTATGCCGCCAACGCGGGAAAGACGATTCGAAACATTCACAAAAAGACCATGGATTTGTTGCAGTCGTACCCCTGGCCGGGCAACATTCGCGAACTCCAGAATGTAATCGAGCGGTCAGTCATCGTCTGTGAAACGGAGACCCTCTCGGTAGACGAAAGGTGGCTCTCGAGGGTCCAGGCGCCCGCCGCGCCGGCAAGCCCGAAAATCTCCCAGTATCCGGAGAAGGACGAGAGACAACTCGTCGAGGCTGCGCTGGCCAGGACACGAGGCCGGGTGTCGGGACCGTCAGGGGCGGCAGTTGCGTTGGGCATGCCGGCGTCGACCCTGGAATCGAAGATCCGGGCCCTGAAGATCGACAAGTATCGATTCCGAAGCGTCTGAACCCACCATTCGATTCGCGATCTCGCGAACGTGATTTCACGAAAAGGCTCGTGAATTCGCGAAGTTCGCGAACGGGCCGATTTGAAAACTCGCGCCTTTTCAGTGTTTTGCGGTTGGCACTTCTCTTGCCCTGTCAAGCAGGGTGTTGAGAGGCCGAGTTTATGCTGCGGATCCAGAAGTCAATCGAACGGAACAGAGTGGTCTTTTCGCTGAGCGGCCGAATCGAGGCGGAGGATCTCGCAGAGCTGCAGAGACTCTGCCAATCCGAGACAACCGATCGCAACCTCGTGCTGGACCTGGGAGACGTGAGGCTGGTCAACCGAGACGCGATAAAGTTTCTGGCAGACCGCGAAACCGACGGCACCAGACTGCGGAACTGTCCGGCGTACGTCCGCGAGTGGCTTTTCAGAGAACGGGAAGCAAATAGCCTGCGACAAGATTGACGCTTCAGTTGCTCCCGTAAGCACGCCCGGGTGGAATTGGCGAGAGCGTAAGGGGCCGCAGGTTACGTGTATCGTTTCGCTGGTAGGAGGGGTTGCGAATGAAAGTCCGGCATTCCAGGAAATGAGGAGAACAAACATGGGCGCGACAGCAACTTTCCCGGCCAATAAGCGGACCCTGAGCGGGTCCGGCGATGCGACCAATGAACTCACAGCTCCAGGGTCGGCGAGCACGAACAGCGAGGCCCCGGCGGATGGGGGGGCCAGTCGCTTGAAGTTTGACGGGATTATAGGCGAAAGCCAGGCTCTCCGGCAGGCGCTGCGATTGGTTGAGATGGTGGCCCCCACCGATTCGACGGTGCTCCTGGTGGGCGAGACTGGCACCGGCAAGGAACTCATCGCGCGAGCCATTCACGAGCGCAGCCCCCGCAAGAATCGCGCCATGGTGAAGCTGAACTGCGCCGCCATTCCCGGCACTCTGCTGGAGAGCGAACTTTTCGGGCATGAGCGAGGCGCCTTCACGGGCGCGGTCGCTCAGCAAATCGGCCGGCTGGAGTTGGCCGAGCAGGGGTCGCTGTTCCTCGACGAGATCGGTGACGTCCCCCTGGAAATCCAGCCAAAACTCTTGAGGGTCTTGCAGGAGCGCGAGTTCGAGCGCCTGGGCAGCACACGGACAACGAAAGTCGACGTCCGGCTGGTGGCGGCTACGCATCGCGATCTGGAACGGATGGTGGTTGACCGCCGGTTTCGCGGCGACCTCTACTACCGCCTGAACGTCTTTCCCATCGAGGTGCCCCCGCTACGCGACCGCGCCGAAGATGTTCCCCTGCTTGTGGGCCATTTCGTCCGCCACTTCGCCCAGCGCATCGACAAAGTGATAGAGACGATCCCGCCGCAAACGATGGAGGCCTTGGTAAACTATTCGTGGCCGGGCAATATCCGGGAGCTGCAGAACCTGATGGAGCGCGCGGTCCTGCTCTCTCCCGGTTCCGTGTTACGGGTCCCGTTGCAATGCCTTCGCAACCCTGCCAGCAAACCTAAAAGCCGGACACTGGCGGACGCCGAGCGCGAACTTATCCTTGCGACGCTTAAGGAGACCGGGTGGGTTGTGTCCGGGCCGAATGGCGCGGCCGCGCGCCTGGGAATCAATCGTTCCACGCTGCAATTCCGAATGCGAAAGCTGGGCATCGTCAGCGCACGCCAGGGGTGGATTAAGGCTTGAGGAATCGATTGCGCAACCGCCCCCGTCGGGCGGTGGTCGAATTCGGAGGGCGTCCTGCCCGCCACCTGGCAGCGTGCCATCCGGTCGCAACTGGAAGCGGGCAGGATGCCCGCGCCCCGAATGTCACCGGGCACACCCCCGTGGCAGAGCCTTGGATACGGTGCGGCAGCGGATCGTGAATCTTCGGGAAGCGCAGAAACATTGTTAACAGTGTTAACGTTAGAAACATTTCACCGCATTCAAAACGTCATACATTTTTACCTGCCTCAATAACCCTGCCAGATTCCAGTGAGTCGCGGGCCACCCGCCAACCGTGGAAGAGCGCGGTTTGCGGATGCGGTCGGCGATCCGGCCGGTGGCCCTTCCGAGGCCGCCTGGTGCGCGTCGGCGGTTCAAATCCAATTCGCAAGCTCGGAGTCACCGGCCCAGAAATGTCGCTTGATGTTCTATTGACAGCGGGTGCCAAACAATCGGCAACTGCCAATCTGCTGGCCCATGGAGTCGGGTTCCGAGAAAGGGCCGGCCTGGCTCTGGCTCCGCATCCTCAATGACTTGGCGCTCCCGGCCAAGCGAGCCGCGTCTGGTAGGCTGGATGCACATATCCGGCGTGTCTTAGTCGTGCCGGGCCGAATCATGCGTGGACAACCGGGCGTGATCGCTACCCGCCAAGAATGAAGTAAAGGAGAAACCCAATCATGTCACTGAAATCACGGATTAGTTGCCTTATCGCTGTCCTCACCGTGTCGGCGCTCCTTCAGGCAGCTAATCCAGAAGCGGCGAACGACCGGCTTGAAAGCGCCGCGGTGGTACTCGATCAACTTACGAATTCCTCCGGGCACGGTATCCAGCCCGAACAGATCGCCAAGGCGGACTGCGTTGCTGTCATTCCAGGCTTCAAAAAAGGCGCCGCGGGAGTCGGCGTGGGTTTTGGCCGCGGATTCATCTCGTGCCGCAACGCGGACAGCTGGTCGGCGCCCGGCGCCGTGAGCCTGGAATCGGCCAGTGTGGGCGTCCAGATCGGCGGCGAAAGGATCAACATCGTCATTCTCTCAACGGATAAGGAGCTGCGTTCCAAGCTGCTGTCGGGTCGCTTCACTGTCGGGTCCGACGCTTCAGCCGCGTGGGTTGACGGCAAATCAGCGCACGGCGACACGGATGCAAAGCTCCTGTTCTTCAGCCAAACCAAGGGAACCTTCGCCGGCTTCGATCTCGACGGAGTGACGTTGAAAGCCGACGATTCAACGAACAAGGCGCTGTACGGCAAACCGATTACAAACAGCGAGATCATCGACGGCCATACCGATGTCCCCGAGGTGGCTCAGCCTCTTCTAACCAAACTCCGCGAGGAAACCAGCCAATAAGCCCCCAACCCCCCGTCCCCAACAGGCCGGCGTGGATGCTGCTTTTCAAATCGGATCCGCGCCGGCTCCTTTCCCCGTTGCAATACAAGACTGTTCGGATCCCTTGCAGTTGTTCTCGCCCGAATTTTGGGCGGCCCTCTCGAGACACATTCCGATCGCGCAATCTCGGATGGACACTCCACGCAGCTATTTGGGCATTTCAATGGACATCGCCAGCCTGCCTGTCAATTGGCAGTTGCCAACCTATTGCCAACGCGCTTTCAACTCGGCGGCACGGTTGAGGGCTCGCTTTTCCGGTTCCCGCTTCCGATTCAACGAGTTATAACCGCGCTGCGGTTTCAGTCGCTCTGGAAGACAGTTTGCACGTGGTTGCATGGTGACTTCGCAAATCCGTCGCTGACGTCAGGAGTTGCGTCTTCCGCATTTGCGGCAGATCGGCGGATCCCGATCGGCGCGGGCTCGTATTTCGAAGCTCGCCAAGGCTGGACACGCTGCTGCGCCTGAGGCAGCGAAGACAAGAGAGGCACGCATGGCTCAACCAAGGATCGTCATCGTCGGCGGAGGGTTTGGCGGATTGGCAGCCGCCAAGGCTTTGAAAAAGGTTCCTGCCGAGATCATACTGATCGACCGCACAAACCACCACCTGTTTCAGCCCTTGCTTTACCAGGTGGCAACTTCAGTGCTCGGGCCCGGCCAAATTGGGTTTCCGATCCGAGCCATTCTGCAGAAGCAGAAGAACACCGTCGTGGTCCTGGGTACTGTCACGGGAGTGGACAAGGACAAGAAGTGCCTCTATGTCAGCGACGCCGACCAACAGGATGTGCCCTTGACATACGATTACCTGATCCTGGCCACCGGGGCAACTCACAGCTACTTTGGCCGGAACGAATTTGAGAGGTTCGCGCCGGGATTGAAGAGCCTGGCCGACGCCTTGTCGACGCGCAATAAGCTTCTCGGAGCATTCGAGCTCGCGGAGGCCGAGGAAGACCCCCGGCGTCATCAGGACCTGCTGACATTCGTGTTGGTGGGCGCCGGTCCCACCGGCGTCGAGCTGGCTGGGGCGCTGGCACTGCTAGTCCGGACTACGCTGAAAGCGAATTTCCGGCGGATCGATCCTACCTCGGCTCGAATAGTCTTGATCGATCGGGGGCCGCGAGTCTTAGGGACGTTCTCGGAACACCTTTCCCAATCCGCCCAAGAAAGACTCGAAAAACTGGGCGTCGAAATCCGCCTCGGAAAGAGCGTAGACCAGGTTGACGAACACGGTGTCGTGGTGGCGGGTGAGCGAATTCTGAGCAAAACGGTGATCTGGACCGCGGGCGTCGAGCCTTCGCCTGCCGGCACGTGGCTGAAAGTGGAGACGGATCGCGCCCGTCGGGTGCGTGTTCAGAAAGATCTGAGCGTGCCCGGACACCCCGAGATCTTCGTGATCGGTGATACCGCCACGCTCGATCAAGACGGCACGGCACTGCCCGGAGTCGCTCAGGTCGCGATACAGCAAGGCCGATACGCAGCACGCGTCATTCGCGGCCGTCTGTCCGGGAATCCCCCGCCCAAGCCATTTCGCTATTTCGACAAGGGCAACCTGGCGGTTGTGGGCAAAGGCTTTGCCGTGCTGCAAAGCGGTAAGCTCCGAATGAGTGGGATCTTCGCGTGGTTGATCTGGGCGTTTGTGCACCTCCAGTTCCTGGCGACGCCAGGCCTCCGTCTAAGCGTTTTCCTGCAGTGGGCGTGGACCTTCCTCACCGGTCAAAGGGGTTCCTGGCTTATTGTGGATTATCACGCCTCACCGCCACTGACGTCGGCAGCAGATGCCGATACGGCCATGAGAGGAGTCGCTTAGTAAGTTCGGAATCTCGTTCGTCGGTTCTCGATTGGCGGCCCGACAGATCAGCTGGGCATCTGTTCGGCCGCTTCGGTCTTAGCGCTTTGAGGAAAGCGCCGCGTATTTTCAGCAAAAGCGAACATCAATGCTGAAAGGCTTTTGCGGTTGCGGCTAGTCTAGGTTGCACAGGGGTGTGACAATGGCAAAGAGAGTGGCTGAGCTTTTGGTAGATGTTCTGCTCGAGGCGGGCGTTCAACGAATTTATGGGGTCCCCGGCGACTCGCTCAACGGCATTACAGATTCGATCCGCACTCGCGACAACATCCAGTGGGTGGGTGTGCGCCACGAGGAAGCCGCCGCGTTCGCGGCCGGCGCGGAGGCCCATCTCACGGGCAAATTGGCTGTATGCGCCGGAAGCTGCGGGCCTGGGAACCTCCATTTGATCAATGGTCTCTACGACTGCCAGCGCAGCCGCGTCCCCGTTCTGGCGATCGCCGCGCAAGTTCCCAGCGCTGAGATCGGCAGTGGGTATTTCCAGGAGACTCATCCGGAGCATTTGTTTGCGCAGTGCAGCCACTATTGTGAGCTGGTCTCGCAGGCCGAGCAGATGCCCCGTGTGCTTGAGATTGCGATCCAGACTGCGATTTCACGCCGCGGCGTTTCGGTGGTTGTGGTTCCGGGTGACGTCGCCTTGCGAGACGCGGTCGAGCAACAGCCGCGGTTGCTTTTTGCCGAGCCAAAACCAACGGTGTGTCCGTCGGATCAAGAACTTGACGTGCTCGCAGAGGTCCTGAATCGCTCGAAGAAGATCACCATTCTTGGGGGCGCCGGGTGCGCCGGAGCTCACGATGAGCTGATCGAGGTCGCGAACAGACTGCAGGCTCCCATCGTGCACGCTTTCCGGGGCAAGGAGTTCATCGAGTACGACAATCCATTCGATGTCGGCATGACCGGCCTGCTTGGATTCTCCTCGGGCTATCGCGCAATGATGAGCTGCGACACGCTGCTGATGATCGGCACTGACTTTCCCTATCGCCAGTTCCTTCCCAGAGACGCAACCGTGGTGCAGATCGATCTTCGAGGTGAACAGCTCGGACGCCGCAGCAAAGTTGATTTCGGATTCGTGGGAGACACAAAGGCCACGCTGCGAGCGTTGTTGCCGAGGCTGGAGCCGAACCGATACCAGACGCATTTGAAAGAATCGCTGGAGCACTATCGCCATGCACGGGAGGGTTTGGACGAGTTGGCAAGCGGCGATTCCGGCAGGAAACCCATCCATCCACAATATGTCGCAAGCGTGATCGATCGACTTGCATCCGAAGATGCGATCTTCACCTTCGACGTTGGTACGCCGGTCATCTGGGCGGCGCGCTATCTCCGGATGAATGGCAAGCGCCGTCTGGTTGGATCCCTCACCCACGGATCGATGGCCAACGCATTGCCCCAGGCCGTCGGCGCGCAGGTCAGCCACTCCGGCCGGCAGGTGATTTCCATGTCCGGGGATGGCGGTCTTGCAATGCTCATGGGCGAACTGCTGACGCTCCGGCAACACGATTTGCCCGTGAAGGTGATCGTTTTCAAAAACGATTCGCTGGCCTTTGTGGAGTTGGAAATGAAGTCTGCCGGTTTCGTCGATTTTGCAACGAATCTGCGCAACCCGGATTTCACGAAGATTGCGGAAGGGGCGGGCCTCCTCGGATTGAGAGCTGAAACTGCGGACCAGGTAGAACCCATGATCGCACAGGCTCTGAAACACAACGGGCCGGCATTGGTCGAGGTTCTAGTGTCACGTCAGGAGCTTTCCATGCCCCCAACGATTACGTACGACGAAGCCAGGGGCTTTGGCATATTCATGCTGAAGGCGGTTCTTAGTGGACGCGGCGACGAAATCGTCGATTTGGCGAGGGTTAACCTGCTTCGTTAAGGCGCACTTCCAGGGCGCCAGGTTTCCTTCCGATCGGAATCCGTGTTGATTGCGGTGACCGCCACATTTGCTTCGGCAGGTTCTGCCAGCTCCAACTCAATGAGCCCAATCGCTGATCCGTGTGACGGGGAAGTGGCGATTGACTGTGCCGCGCACTGCTTATATGTGAGCCAGCGCGAAGGCGGTAAAGCCGTCTTCACTTTCGGATAGTGGAATGGGAGCCCTCATGGAGAAGCCAATTCTGGGAATTCACCACGTTACTGCGATTGCTTCGGATCCGCAGCGCAATGTGGACTTCTATACGGAGCTGCTGGGTCTTCGACTGGTCAAGCGAACAGTCAATTTCGATGACCCGGGCACGTACCATCTGTACTTTGGAGACGATACCGGGACTCCGGGTACCATTCTTACCTTTTTCCCCTGGCCAGGAGCTGCGCGCGGCACTCCGGGCGTCGGGCAAGTTACGGTTACCTCGTTCAGCGTACCGGAACGTTCACTGGATTACTGGGAACAGAGGCTGAGATCTGCCCGTGTTCCGGCTGAGCGTTCGGGGAAGCGGTTTGACGAAACCGTGCTGACCTTCGCTGATCCCGATGGCTTGAAGCTCGAGATGGTCGCACACGCCGGCGCTGACGGATCCCGTGTAAGGGGAACCGGGATTCCAGAGGAACACGCTATCCGGGGATTCTACGCGGTTACGCTTTCGGAACAGGGGTTCGAAGCGACGGCCGACCTTCTGCGCACCATGGGATTCCGCGACGTCGCGGAACAAGGCAATCGTTTTCGCTTCGAGGTCGGAGACGGTGGATCGGGAGCAAGGGTCGATGTGCTCTGTGTGCCCGAGGCCCCACACGGGAGAGTCTTGGTGGGCACGGTACACCACGTCGCCTGGCGCGTGGCTGACGACGAATCGCAGGCTGCATGGCGCGAGAAGCTGCTTGAGATACGTCCAAACGTCACGCCGGTTATCGACCGTTGTTACTTTCATTCCGTATACTTCCGAGAGCCCGGCGGGGTGCTGTTCGAGTTGGCAACCGATCCACCGGGGTTCGCCATCGACGAGCCGGTCGACAGCCTGGGAGAAAGCCTCAAGCTTCCTTCGTGGCTCGAACCGCATCGGAAGGAAATCGAAGAAGTTTTACCACCGCTTCAGCTTCACAGGCTTCTGGAGGCGCAGAAGAGTGGAGGACCCTCACCGCAATCAACCCGTTAGGTCAGGCGGGCAACCGTTGGCTTCCGCCAAGGCCGCGGTCATTCTGGTTCACGGCCGCGGGGGCTCGAGCGAGGATATCCTCGGTCTGGCCAGAGAGTTTGACGAGCCGGAATTCGCGTACCTCGCACCGGAGGCTGCGAAGAATACCTGGTACCCCTATTCCTTCCTTGCGCCCATTGCCCAGAATCAGCCTTGGTTGAATTCGGCCCTGGGTTTCCTGCGGCACGTCGTCGAGCTGGCGACAACGGCCGGAGTTCCCAGGAATAGGATAGCGCTTGTGGGTTTCTCGCAAGGCGCGTGCCTCGCGACTGAATTTGTGGCGAGGAATGCCGCCCGGTTTGGCGGCCTCGTGGCATTTACCGGCGGGCTCATTGGCCCACCCGGAACCAAGTTCGCCTACCCCGGTGACCTCGAGGGAACTTCATGCTTCTTCGGCGCCGGTGACCCGGACCCACATGTCCCTTGGGAACGCGTTGAGGAGTCCCGGTCGGTATTGACCGCGCTCGGCGGAGTTGTCACGGTACGACGCTACCCAGGCCTCCCGCACACGATTAATCAGGACGAAATCGAACAGGCAAAGCGGCTGCTTTCCAGGCTTCGTGTCGAGGAGTGATCGTGCTCGGGCATCGCATCGGAGCCGCCGTCGCTCTAACAATCCATACCGTATGATGAGCGGAGGGATAAATAGAATAAAGGCCGGCCGTCACTGGGCGATTATACTGGCTGCGTTCAGCTCGGTTGCAGTTTTCGAAACCGCCCCGCTTCGAGCCCAAGGCCGGATGGACACGGTAGCTGCCACTCGAACGGCAGGGGCAATCGGAAGTGAAGTCGATCAGGCGCCGTCTGCGCAATCGCCGGGGCCGGGTTCCTCCTTACAACCCCAGGCCCCGGAGCCATCGGGCAGCGTCCTGGGCACCGTGCTCGCCGTGGATGGAGCCGGTGTCGCCGACGCGCAGATCACGCTCACCAATATTGCCTCATTGCAACAATACACGCTGGTATCGGAAGAAAACGGCGAATTCGCGTTTTCAAGCCTCCCGCCTGGAACCTATCTTATTGCCGTCAAGGCAAAAGAGTTCGAGCCTTACACCTCGCCGGAGTTCAAGATATCAAGCAGACAGGTATATGAACTGCCCAAGATCCAACTGTCGATTGCCACGCAACGGCAGATGGTCGTGGTCCGTCCCACTGAGGTGATCGCCCAAATGCAGGTGAAGGCGGAAGAGAAGCAGCGTCTGATAGGCGTCCTGCCCAATTTCTACACGAGCTACGTCTGGAATGCAGCCCCGCTGAATACAAGGCAGAAGTTTTCGCTGTCAGCGCACGATGTCTTCGATCCCGGCACTCTGCTCGGAGTTGCTGCGGGTGCCGGCATCGAGCAGGCGAACAACAGTTTTGCGGGATACGGACAGGGCGCCGCAGGCTACGGAAAGCGCTTCGCCGCTGGGTTGGGCGACGACGTCATAGGCAGCTTCCTAAGCCAGGCAGTATTTCCGTCGATCCTGCATCAGGATCCGCGCTACTTTTACCAGGGGTCGGGCACTATTAAATCCCGCCTCTGGCACGCCTTGAGCTGGGCGGTGATCCTACGCAGCGACAGCGGAAAGTCCGTGCCCAATTATTCATATCTGCTTGGCGGCCTGACGGCGGGAGCGCTCTCGAATTTATACTATCCGCGTTCGGACAGGGGAGTGGGCCTGGTTTTCACGAACTTCGCGATCGGCGTTGCCGGGCAGGCAGCTGACGGTGTCTTTCGCGAGTTCGTCGTGAAACATCTGACGAGAAACGTCGCTGCCAACGGAAAACCATGAGTCTAAGGCGAGAAAACTGACGAGCCGGCTGCAGGCCCCGTCGACCTCCCGGCGCTTCCCCGCGTCCTGTAGCGAGCAGCAGGCTAAATCCTGCCTCGGGCGGGCTCGCCGCCCGAGATCTCGGCTGCGCGTCTTTTCAAGCAATCTCCAGGACGAACGCCGAGATCCCCGATAAAACCGGAAACCGGTTCGTGGAAGTCCAGAACGAGTAGCGAGAGTCGAAGTCAGCTACCGACGCTTCCGACACGACCGACACTTTGATCTGCACTTGTGTGTGATTCGAGCTAAGCTCGTATGGGACAATGCCTTACTGCCGCCATACCAGTAGCTTGGGATGGCATCTGCGTTGCTCGTCAGACGCCGGAGGATAGATGCCATGTATACAAGAATAAGACGGCTACGGCTCTGGTCAATGGAGCGCCCGGCGGGGAACATGTCCGTTTTGCGGATGCTGTGCTTCTCCTGCCTGGTGCCAATTCTGTGCAGCGCTCCGTCTGCTGTTGCGAAGACAAACCAGCAGCAAGCCTGGGACATACTGCAGGCCGGAATCAGTGACAAGAGCGCCTCAACAAGAACACAAGCGGTACGCGCTTTGGGACTCCTTCCTGGTAATCAAAAAGCGGTGGCGGCTGCCGAGACGGCGTTGCAGGATGAGGAGCCCAAAGTCAGAGCGGCGGCGGCTACAGCGCTCGGACAGATGAGCTCCACAGACTCCATTCCGAAACTGAGAAAGGCACTGTCGGACGACGATGCCTTGGTCGTGCTGGCGGCGGCCCACGCGTTGCGGAGTCTAAACGACCCGGTGGCCTATGAGGTCTTTTACGAGGTGCTGACCGGCGAACGGAAGTCAGGAGAAGGTATCGTCGGTCAAGGTATGGATACACTTAAAGACGGAAAGAAGATGGCTAAAATCGGCTTTGAGGAAGGTATCGGCTTCGTACCGTTCGCCGACATCGGCTACACCGCCGTTAAGGTAGCAACCAAGGATAATGTATCGCCGGTCCGCGCAGCGGCGGCGAATATCCTCTCGAGCGATCCGGACCCGCAGACCGGAAAAGCGCTGGTCCAGGCAGCGTCCGACAAGAAATGGGTGGTGCGAATGGCGGCGCTGGAAGCCATTGCGAAGCGGGGTGACCCTGAGCTTCTCAGCGGCATTGTCCCGGCGATGCAGGACGAAAACGAAGCGGTGCGCATGACTGCT
>JASHQD010000379.1 GCA_030037755.1 Terriglobia bacterium | reverse complement strand
GTCCGCGCGGCGGCGATGAGTAACTTGGCCCCGTCTCCCGATATCGACATCATGCTTGCAGAGATCGAGCAAGGATATCTGTCGGACCCGTCCATGGCGGCGTTCGAGAGCGGAGATGATTCCGAGCTTCGAAAGGTTGGAGACGAGCGGCCAACGACGGAGAGCAGGAGGGGAGGACCAAAGACAAATGTCCGCTGAAGTTCTTGTTTTCGCCGAACAGCAGGGTGGAAAGATTACCCGCCCGACGTGGGAGGCAGTGGCCGCCGGTCAGAAGATCGCCGCCGATACGGGTGGCACCGTGACCGTGGTCGTGCTCGGCGCTGGATCGTCGGCGCTGGCGCCGGAGCTGGCAGCCGTAGAATCTTCCGGCGTGCTGGCCGTCGAGTCGCCCGCGCTCTCCGAATACACACCGGACGGCTACGCGCTGGCGCTCGCCGCCGTGATCCGCTCGCGGCAGCCGCAGTATGTGGTCTTCAGCCACACTTACCAGGTGCGCGACTTCGCTCCCAAGCTCGCCGCGGCACTGGGCTCCGGATTCATCTCGGATTGCCTGGGCTATCGCAACGACGGTGGACGCCTTGTGTTCGTGCGCCAGGTGTTCCAGGGCAAATTCAGCGCGGACGTCGAGTTTACAGGCGAGCCTCCGTATCTAGCCTCCTTCCAGGCCGGCTCGTTTCGTGAGGACGCGGTCCGGCGCGGCGCGGCGGCGGCTCCTGTCAGCACCGTAGCGGCCGAAGTCACGCCTGAGCAGATTCGATCGAAGCCCGGCGAGCGCTTCCGCGAAGCGAAGCAGGCTGTGGATCTGACGCAGGCCGAAGTGATCGTGGCTGTGGGGCGCGGCATCAAGGCGCCGGAGAACATCGATCTCGCGCGCAAGCTCGCGGACGCGCTGGGCGGAGAAATCGGCGCGTCGCGGCCGATCTGCGACGGCGGCTGGCTGCCCATGGACCGCCAGATCGGCAGCTCGGGCCAGACCGTGGCGCCCAAGCTCTATGTGGCGCTCGGCATCTCAGGCGCCATTCAGCACCAGGTGGGGATGAAGGGCTCGCGCGCCGTGCTGGCGATCAATAAGGACCGCGAGGCCCCGATCTTCGAGGTCGCCACCTATGGCGTGGTGGGCGACTTGTTTGAGATCGTTCCGCCGTTGATCGAGGAGATCCAGAAGGCGAAAGCGGGCTAGCCCGCTGTAGCGGCGCTCTACGAGCGCCGGCTTTGGTTCTTTCGAGTTTCGGCGCTCATAGAGCGCCGCTACAGCAAGCCACACCGTTAATCGACTCTGCGCCAGCCCCGCAACAGACGGCTAGCCTACTGTGGCCCGACGATCACCAACTCCACACCGCCATTCTCGACAGGATGGAAAACGGCGCGGAACTGCTCTCCAAGCTGCTGGTGGACGGTCTCGCTGACCCGCTTCGCGATCTCGTCGTTGATCATGTCACCGAGGTGCACGCCGAGTCGCTGCGTGAGCGCGTCAAGCGCCGCCTGTGGGACACGCTCGCTTTGGATCGCGATCAGCCGGCCGCTGATCCTCTTGTCCTCGACGATGACGGTGTCGCCGATTCTGGTGTCGTCCACGCTTTCCATGTCCCGGGCTTTCTTGAGCTCGGCATCGGGCTCTGCAAGCTCCTTCTTCATATCCGCGGCCTGTTCCGGCGTATTGTCGGGGACCACCATGGCCGCCCGCAACTCCTCGGCGCGAGCTTCAAGTTTCACGGCGTCCACCACGCGAGTATCCGGACTCGAGGCAAGCTGCGCCTTCAAGTCGGCAACCTGCTTGGCATATTTCGCCTTGTCCTCATCCGAGACGTCCGGACTCTGCATCCGTTCCTCGAGCGACTTGAGCTCGCGCAGCGGGGCGTCATCCGTCGGGCGGGCCATAACGAAGACGCGCATGTCTTGTTCGGGCGGAAATGCCGGCAGGATGATCTCGCCACCTTTGGCTTTCAAGTTATTTCCCAGGCCGGCTGACGAGTTGTCAGGAAGTTGGAAGTGGATCACCACCTCGGTGCTGCCCGGCGAGGGCGTACGGAAGCGCCACTCCAGAACGGATTGCAAGCACTCGCGCCGCAGTTCCTCGGGGCCGCTCACCACGCGGGCGTCGGAGACCTGCCCTTGCTCGTCGATGCTGACGTCCAGCGCCACATCGCCGGCGATCTGCTTTTCGAGCGCGCGTTCCGGATAGACCAGCGCGGCGCGATGCGTGAGATTGTCTCCGCCTTGCAGAATCTGAATCGGCGCGGAGCTCAGTTCCTGCGCGTGCACGCGCAGCGGGAAGAGGGACGTTGAAGTGCGTATCACCGCGAGGAGGGCGGCAGCGCTAAGAACCAGACAAAGAATCAAACGTCTTGCAGTCATCGTCTTCTCCTTCAGGATCTCGGCGACACGCTTCTTCAGCAGGCTCTTTCGCAGGAAGAGCGGCGCCGGAACTAGCCGGGCATCGATTTGCGACTGTGCTACGGCAAGCAGGGCCTCGACGTATTGCTCGCGCGTGGCGGTCAGGCCGATCACCGCATCGTCCACCACTTGCTCGCGGGTCAGGTGGATGCGCCCGATCAGCCACCAGACGGCGGGATGGAACCACAGCACGGCGCGCACAAGTTCTTCCGCCACGCACCACGGCCAGTCGCGCCGGCGCACGTGCAGAAGTTCATGGCAGACGATGGCGCGCTGCGTTTCCGGTTCCAGAGCGGCGATGTTTGCCGGCAACAGGATCAGCGGCCGCC
>JASHQD010000378.1 GCA_030037755.1 Terriglobia bacterium | reverse complement strand
TTACCAGGCATTCGATTGGGGCGCGGAGAAATATCTGCGCGAGGGGATCAGCCTGCCTGAAGGCGCATTCGACATGTTCCGGCGCGAGTACGCCGCGATTTTCATCGGCGCGCTGGGCGACCCGCGAGTGCCTTCGAACCAGCACGCGGCCGACATCCTGCTTGGCACGCGATTCAATCTCGATCTCTATGTGAACGAGCGGCCCGTCAAGCTTCTCGACGCGCGATTGTGTCCGCTGAAGAATCGCTCCGAGGAGGACGTGAACTTCGTCATCTTCCGCGAGAACACCGAAGGGCTCTACGTCGGCATGGGCGGCGTGTTCAAGAAGAACACGCCCGACGAAGTCGCGGTGCAGGAGGATGTGAACACACGCAAAGGCGTAGAGCGCATCCTGGTTTACGCCTTCGAGTACGCGCAGGCGCACGGATTGAAGAAGGTCTGCATGAGTGACAAGGCCAATGCGCTGCCGTTCGGGCACGGCCTGTGGCAGCGGGCGTTCGCCGACGTGCGCAAGCGATACCCGGCTATCGAGTCGCGGCATCTCTACGTCGATACGCTGAACATGGAACTCGTCCGCGATCCCAGCCAGTTCCAGGTGATCGTCACTTGCAACATGTTCGGCGACATTCTGAGCGATCTGGGCGCGGCGCTGCAAGGCGGCCTGGGTCTCGCGCCATCTGCGAACATTCATCCCGGCCAGGTATCGATGTTCGAAACCGTCCACGGATCGGCGCCGAATATTGCGGGGAAGAATCTCGCGAATCCGATGGCAGCGGTGCTGACGATCGGCATGATGCTCGATCATCTCGGCCATGCCGGAGCCGCGGCGCGTGCGGAAGACGTGGTCCGGGACGCGATTCGCGAGAACGTCACCACGCCTGACCTCGGCGGGACTCACGGCACGCGCGAAGTCGGCGACTGGATCGCCTCGCGTCTCTGTGTTTAATCGAGTGATGCGCGCGTGGCCCGGCTCCGCTGTCCGAACATCAGGCCGAGCAGCATTCCCGTGATAAATCCTCCGACGTGGTCCCACCAGGCGACGCCCCCGAGTTGCGTGGCGGTTTCGACGGTCAGCATCTGGTAGCCGGAAACGAACTGGATCACAAACCAGTAGCCCAGCACGAGCACGGCGGGGAGCCAGAAGGTCCAGAAGATCAGTGGAAAAATCGTCAGCTTGATTTTCGCGCCGGGTGTGGTGACGAAATATGCGCCGAGCACGCCGGCGATCGCTCCGCTGGCGCCGATGCTGGGGACTCGAGACCCCGCGTTGACGTAGATGTGCAGCAGCGCGCCGATGAATCCGCTGGCGAAGTAGAGGATCAGAAACTTAAAGTGCCCGAATCGATCCTCAACCGTACGGCCGAAGACATACAGAAAAAGCATGTTCCCCAGGATATGCAGCCATCCCGCGTGGAGAAACATCGAGGCCAGGATCGGCACCACAAATCCGGCGGGCGTCATCATGGCGAGTCCGCGGGCCGTGGTGTAGCGGGCCGGAACGATCCCATAATAGGAAATCAACTGGTTCCGCGCATACCCGCTCAGTGAAAGCTCCATCCAGAAGACGTACAGGTTCGCAAGGATGATCAGCAATGTGCAGATCCAGAACGTTGTTCGCCGGACATTGTCATCGAGCGGAAGCGGCACCATGCGTGGAGCATTTTAACGTGCCAAGAGGTAATCCGTGTGAAGAAAGAACCGCGGGGAAATAAGGAAGCGTGGACTGAGAGAAAATTCGAGGTGGAGGAGTTCCTTGGTCCGCCTGGCCGGAGGAGCGCAGGCCGAACAAGGCTCCTCCCCCAACCTCAGGCAGGCTGTCTTGATCGCCTGCCGAACCCCACTCTGATACCTGGAGACAGATAAAGCGAGAGGTAGGGGAGTGCCCTCGTCCTCTTGGCCGGAGGAGTAACAAGTGGACTGGGCTTTCCCCTACCTCCTGGCAGGTGAATCTTGCCGCCTGCCAAACCTTCAAACCTTGAGAGCATTACCGGCCCAATGGAGAACGGGAAACGCAGGTCTGACCCGCTATGGTTTCCCGGCCTCCATTACGCCGCCTCTGCTCTCAGGACCGAACACCCTTCATCAATCAGGCGGAAACGTCAGGACGCGCTGAACACGAGCGCCTGCTGCATTCCCGCGAAGCGAATCTCAACGATATGCTGTGTGCCGCCGCCATCGGTTGAATAAATCACGGCGTCGTTGTCGTACTTTTTGCCGCGATCCACCCACATGGCCTGCGCCGATGCCACGGTCTCCTTGCCCTTCATAAAGCTGACCGTCGGATCGCCGCCTGGAGCCGACCACGTTACGTTGTAGCTGCCTGCCGCCAAGGTCGCGCCATTGACGTCGACAGCCTTGTTCAAACTGACGTGCTTGTTGTTTTTGGCGAAGGCAGATCCCGCAACCAGAACCATCAGCAGAATCGCCGGAGCTACCAGCTTTTGAAACCGAGAATTCATGTCTTGCCTCTCCTTTAGGATTTGCTGCGAGCCAGGCTCGCGACCAGTCCCTCCGGCAAGACCAGAATGGTGAACTGCAGGGAAATGCAGCGGTTAAAATCAGCACTTGCATTCCCGGTTCCCGCGCCGTACAATCTGCGCGGGGTCAAACGCAAAGCGGCGCGCCTGTCAGGGCCAAAGCTTGTTGCGTTTCCCGGATCGCCGTTGCTCTCAGGCCGCCAAACCGTTGGCAGCGGCGATCCGATCGACCCCATTTCAACTTCAAAACTTCTTAGACGCAGCCAGGCGCGTTCGGGTTATCAGCGGAGCCTCTAAACGACAAAAAAATTTTCGGCGCGTCTGTAACCAGCTCTGTTTGTCAATACCAATACGTCCCGAACCCGGGAAAAGTTCCAGATCGTCGATTTTTTTCACTCGACATTCCACCGGCCACAATTCCCCAGCCGTCGCCTATTTTGACCGCAACTGTGGTGCCAGCCGATGGAGTTGCCTCAAATCCTTGCGCCCAATGAAAATGCGGCTCTGGGAGGGATGGAGCCTCGGGGTTCGGCTGTCCGCTCGTGGCGCGATATGTCCACTCGTGGACAGCGAGCAACCCCTGTTACGTTCCGGCGCTCGTCACGCGCCGAAACCGAGTCGCATGCGCGAAATCAGCCCAGCCACAGTCACGCTTTAAATAGGGTTTCAGCCTTCGACCTTTGACTTTCGACTGTCGACTGTGAACTGTCGACCCCACTCCCCTTGACATTCTACAAAAGCGCGTCTACACTCTTGTCGAATGTCTAGGAGGAGGAGCCATGGACCACAAGACTGAGATCCTGCAGGGCACGCTCGATCTGCTCATCCTCAAGACCATCGCGCTGGAGCCCCTGCACGGATGGGCGATCGGGCAGCGGATCCAGCAGATCTCCAAAGACGTGCTCCAGGTCCAGCAAGGATCGCTTTACCCGGCGCTGCACCGTCTGGAGCATCGCGGGTTAGTGAAGTCCGATTGGGGCCCGTCGGAGAACAACCGCCGCGCCAAGTTCTACAGCCTGACGAAGGCCGGTCGTAAGCAGCTCGAAACCGAGCGCGCCACGTGGGAGCGGCTCTCCACAGCCATCGCACAGATTCTGGAGACTGCGTGACGACTCGGCGTCTCGCTGTAGCGGCGGTGTCCTCACCGCCGCATTCGCTTGCGAGACTCGAAGCGCTTGGGAATTTCAGTGTTCGCGGCGGTGAGGATACCGCCGCGAGGAATGCGAGACCTGACGCGCACGAGAATGCTGGGCTTGCGGCGGTGAGGACACCGCCGCTACAGCGAGGTTCGTAACTCTGCCGGAGGGCAGGAGGCAGTATGCAGTGGTTGAGTGCGATCGTGAATTCCTTCCGTTCGCTTCTCGCGCGCCGGCGTGAGGAGCAGGCGCTGAGTGAAGAGGTGGAGTTTCACATCCAGAGACAGCTTGAGCAAAACCTCTCTGCCGGTATGCCTCCTGACGAAGCTCGATACGCGGCCCTGCGGGCTTTCGGCAGTTCAGCCGCCGTCCGCGAAGAGACGCGCGATGCCTGGGGACTGCGCAGCTTCGACGTCTGGCGGCAGGACCTTCGATATGGAATCCGCATGCTGGGCAAGAACCCCTCGCTTGCGGCCATTGCGATCCTCACGCTGGCGCTCGGTATCAGCGCCAACACAGCGCTCTTCTCGATCGTCAATGGCGTGCTTCTGAATCCCCTGCCGCTCCCACAGCCCGATCAGCTCGTGACGCTGCACGAGAGCAAGCCCAATTTCCAAACCGGCGCCATTCCCTACCTCAATTTTCTGGACTGGCAAAGCCAAAATCGCACCTTCTCCTCGATGGCGCTCGCGAAGGGCTTCGCCTTCAGCTTCACCGGCCTGGGCGAACCGGAGCAGTTGCGGGGACTGTGGGTCACCGCCAGCTTCTTCGGGACGTTTCAGGTTGCGCCCGTGCTGGGCCGCGACTTTACGCCGAGCGACGACCAAGCCGGCGCGGCGCCCGTCGTCATGATCAGCGCCGGCCTCTGGAAGCGAAAGTTCGGCGGCGCACGAGACGTATTGGGCAAGACCATGACGCTGGACGGCAGGAACTTCACCATCGTCGGCGTGGTGCCGGAGACCTTTGACCTGCGCGTGTGGAACGATCAGGCCAGCGCCGTCTACGCTCCCATGCGCCAGTGGGGCCATCCCGGACTGCAGAACCGGCTGGCGGCGCTGGGATTGCACGGGATCGGCCGCATAAAGCCGGGAGTCACGCTGGAACAGGCGAAGGCTGATCTCGAGCGCATCGCCGCGAACCTCGCCGCCGCCTATCCCGACGCCAACCGTGGCACAACGGCGAACGTGGTGCCTCTGAAGCAGAGCATCGTTGGCGACGTTCGGCCGTTCCTTCTCGTGCTCCTGGGTGCCGTCGGCCTGGTGCTTCTGATCGCCTGCGTGAACGTGGCCAATCTGCTGCTGGCGCGATCCACGAGCCGGACGCGCGAATTCGCCATCCGCGCCGCGCTCGGCGCCGGGCGCCGGCGCGTGATCCGGCAGCTTCTCACCGAGAGCGTGCTTCTGGCGATGGCAGGCGGCGCCCTGGGACTGCTGCTGGCGTGGTGGGGTACGCAGGCCGGGCTTGCCGCTCTGCCGACGGCGCTGCCGCGGGCCAGCGAGATTCGACTCGATGGCCGCGTGCTCATCTTTGTGGCGGCCATTTCCCTGCTGTCCGGTATTCTCTTCGGCCTGGCCCCCGCGCTCAAGACGTCCAGGGCTCAGCTTCACGATCTGCTCAAGGAAGGTGGACGAGGATCGAGCGCCGCGCGTCATCGCGCGCAAGGAACTCTGGTCGTGGTCGAAGTGGCGCTGGCGTTGGTGTTGCTCGCCGGCGCCGGCCTTATGCTCCGGACCTTGGCCCAACTGTGGAAGGTTGATCCCGGTTTCGATTCCCGGAACGTGCTGGCCTTCGGTCTGAGCTTTCCTCCGTCGCTCATGAAGGCCAGCCCGGCCGCCGTTCGCGGCTACGTTCGCGATCTCGACGAAAAAATGAAGTCGACTCCAGGCGTGCAGTCAGTCTCGTTGTCGTGGGGCGCATTCCCGATGCTGGCGGAAGACGACTGGACGTTCTGGCTTGACGGCCAGCCCAAACCGCAGAGCGAAAGTGAAATGGATTGGGCGCTGCATTACGTGGTCGAGCCCGACTACCTGAGGCTGATGCGGATTCCGCTTGAGCGCGGCCGGTTCTTCACGAATCAGGACGACGAGCGTTCGCCCTATGTGGTGGTCGTGGACGACGTGCTGGCGTCGAAGTTCTTTCCGAATCAGGATCCCATTGGCCGGCGCATCCGCTTGAACGGGGACGATCGCCCGGCAGTGATCATTGGAGTAGTGGGCCATGTGAAGCAATGGGGACTCGACTCCGACGATCAGAACACCCTGCGAGCCCAGCTCTACGAGTCCCTGCGGCAACACGATGATGGGGCGATGACGATTCTTCCAACTGTCGGAGCCGGCGTCGCGGTGCGAACGGCCGGAGGCCCAGGCGGCATGATCGATCCGCTCCGCCACAGCCTCCACCAGCTTAACGCCGAACAGGTGGTGTACAACTTTGAGACCATGGACCAGATCATTTCCGAATCGCTCGCGGCCCGTCGCTTCTCGATGATTCTGCTTGGCGCCTTTGCCGCACTGGCGTTGCTGCTGGCGAGCGTAGGCATCTACGGCGTCACCTCGTACCTGGTCGGACAGCGCACGCAGGAGATCGGCATCCGCGTGGCGCTCGGCGCGCAACGCCGCGATGTTCTGCGCCTGGTTCTGAGCGATGGCGTGCGAATGACTTTGATCGGCGTGACGATGGGGATCCTGGCCGCCTTCGGCCTGACCCGCTTTTTGGCGAGGTACTCGCTGCTGTTCGGCGTCAGCGCCACCGACCCGCTCACATTCGCAGGCGTGGCGCTGCTGCTGGCCGCCGTCGCGCTCGCTGCCTGTTACATTCCGGCCCGGCGGGCCTTGCGCGTCGATCCTATAGTGGCGCTACGATACGAGTAAGCGATAGCGCCCTTGCGGACCGCGTCCTTCGACCTTCTCCACCTCGTACGCCTGAGAAGGCTCGAACTCGTCACCACCACGTGGGAACCGGCTTGCCCTCGATTTTCAGGATTGCGGCGTCAGCGGCGTAGCTCGCCCGCGAGATTTTCCGAACCTGCTCCAGCGCGGGCAGGGCATCTTTGGCGTCAGGTCCCACGTTGCCCAGCGCCGCGGCCGCGCTGCGCAGAACCATGACCTGTTCGTCCTTGACCAGCAGGCTCTGAGCCAGCGCTGGAACTGCGGCCCGTGCCGCCGGACCGATGGCGCCGAGCGCATCGGCCGCCGGAACGCGGACGTAATCCACCGGATCCTTCAGCGCGTCGATCAGGTTCGGCACCGCCGAAGCCGCCGCGGTACCCATCGATTCCAGCGCGACGCCCGCCAGCGACCTGACCCGCGGATTCGGGTCGGATAGCGCGCGGGCCAGCGCCGGCACGGCGCTCGATCCGTTCGCGCCTAATTGTGACAGCGCCCACGCCGCGGCTCCACGCACCTGTGCATCGGGATCGGCCAGCGCCGAGGCGACATCGGTCGTCGCCACGGAGCCGTCCTCCCCAAAGGACCCGATGGCTCGCAACACATCAGCGCGATCGGAAGCAGACGCCCTCCGCAACTCCTCGCGATAGGTCGCGAGCGGCTTTCCCCGATATAGGGGCGTTCCAGGGATCTCGACGGGTACAGCTTCGGGAATCGTGGGGGTGAGTTGATGATCGACATCCGTCTCAAACTCGCCAGCCGTCTCCGGCAGCCGCTCGAGGATCACGTCCTCGACGCCGAAGTTGTATCCCGCAGAGCGCTCGTCGCGGCCGACGCATTCAAAGGTGAGAATGTGGCGTCCCTTCTCCAGTTGGAACCAGCCCAGCGGACGATCGACGGCCACGTAAACTTCGGGCAGGTAGCTGTGCAGGACATCGGGTCCGGGAGCGGGAATTTCGGACGTGGACGGCTGACGCTTGTCGAGATTGGTCGCCGACTGATCGAGCAGCGCGACGTAGTCGCCATAGTCGGGCGCCTCGGCGGTGCGCGCGACCATTTCATAGCGTCCGCTCTCATCGACGTCGACCGGGATGTTCACGCGCGCACCTTTGCCTTCGGCTTCGAGGAACAGCAGATCCTTGCCCCAATCCACGCCCCACTGCACGGACGCCTTGGCCTTTTCGGTGCTCACATCTTTGATCGAGTCCTCCACGGCGATCTGGCGCGCGTTGCCGAGCGGCAGTCGCGCTTCGCCGTAAGGCGGCTCCGGCAGTTCCTGGTTCACTCCTTTTTGGTACCAGAAAGCCACGCTCGAGAAATAATCCGGACGCTCTTCGAAGCTCGACCGCACGCTGCCGTCCGGATTGGCGGTCCAACCGTAGTGCTCGATGCCCGCCCAAAGCGATTGCTTGAAGGGGATTGGATCGGGGACGTGCCAGCGATACCCCGTCAGGCGTGATCCCACGCGCTCGCCTTCCGCCGTCGGCGTGCCCGTCCACAGGCCGGTCGATACCCGCAGGCCCCAGGCCTCATTGAAGTAGTCTTCCGATCCCGTGCCGTAAATCTGCGGATGCGCTGCGCCGTCCACGTAGAACAAATCATCGCCTTCGCCGAACCACGAGACTTGCGCCTGGATGATATTGAGCACGGTGCCCACGTATTGGCCTTTGCCGCGAATGCTCAGGAAGGTGTAATTGCGGCCGGGCGCCGCGGGACGCTCCTGGCGATAGTAGGCGTGGAAATAGCCGACGTCCGCGGGCAGCGCGTCGTACTTCCGGTAGTCCACGTGGTAGTAGTAGGAGTATACGTACCGGTTGCCTTCGTTCGTCACCGTGACGCGGCACGATTTCCGGTAGGGCATGGGCCAGTAGCTGTTGCGCGCGCGCCCGAACGAGCTGTCGCGCACCATCGCCGAATCGAGATTGCGCTCGTAGCCGTGGCCCACGCCGAAGAAGTCGCCGAGCGGCGCGTCGACGCTGGGAGTTTTCTCGCCGTCGTAGTAGACGCGCAGGCGCAGCAAGCGGGGCCAAGCATACTCGTTGTCCGCCACCGTCACCCAGATGTGCGTGATCATTCCCGGGCCGTCGAGGCTGGCCATCACGAGGGTCTCACCCGGCATGATGCGCTTGCTGTCGTCGTTGCTGAAGACGTAACGATTGTCGCTCGAGACGCGCCCTGCCGAGTAGTTCTTCAGGCGCGCGAGTCCGAGCGCATCTTCGAGATTACTTCCCGGCATTTGCGTCCGGGCGGTAGTCGGCACGAGCACCAGGAGCGTGACGGCGAACCGGGAGAGTCGCATGCGCGTCCTCACATGATTGAGTGGTGGGCGCAGATCACCTTCTGACCTGCGCCGCCAGTACATTATCATGTGAGGCTCGACAGGAGGGAGAATCGGGCCGCCGCAGAATGGTCAGGCCTGAACGAGAGGAGCCGGGAGCAGATTCGATTGGTTCATCCCTCAAGATATCCAGCCAGATTGCCGTCGCGCCCGAGTTCGAACCGCCCGCCCTCTCCAGCCACGCCTCTCCCGCCGGCAGCTACTCAGAAACTGAACCTGACCATCAGATCTGCGCGCCGGTAACCCATAAAGCTGTTGGCCACCGCATTGGACTCCCCGAACAGCGGCGAGCCCAGGTTGCTGACCGGCGCGGCCAGATTGACGTGATTGAACACATTGTGCACGTTGACACTGAACTCCAGGCTGTACTTGCCGTTCTCGGATCCGCCGGGACCGAACATGCCGGGACCGCCGCCACCGCCGCTCAAGCCGCGTCGAGCCCGT
>JASHQD010000377.1 GCA_030037755.1 Terriglobia bacterium | reverse complement strand
ACCGCGCCGCCGCCGATCAGTCCGGCGTCGGAGATGGTGTGATGCGGCGAGCGGAACGGCCGCTCCGAGACGAGTCCAACGCCCGCTTCGAGCACGCCCGCCACGCTGTGGACCTTCGTTGTTTCCAATGCCTCGACAAAACTGAGCGGCGGCAGAATGGTGGGGATGCGCTTGGCGAGCATCGTCTTGCCGGCGCCCGGCGGTCCGATCATCAGGATGTTGTGTCCGCCCGCCGCGGCCACTTCGATGGCGCGCTTGGCGTGCATCTGGCCTTTGACGTCCCGGAAATCGACGCCGTACTGGTTGACGTGCGCCAGCAGTTCGGACCGACTCACGCGCGTGGGTGTGAACTCGCGCGTGGAGTTGATCATGTCGAGCACTTCGGGCAGCGACTTCAGGCCGAACACGTCAACGCCTTCGACCACCGCCGCTTCGCGCGCGTTGTCCGCCGGAAGGATCAGCCTGGCGAGCTTCTTGAGGCGCGCCATGGAGGCGATCGAGAGCGCGCCTTTGATCGGCCGCAAGCCGCCGTCAAGCGACAATTCGCCAAGGAAGAGCGACCCCTGCAGATCGTCCTTCATCAGCACGCCGGTCGTGCCCAGGATCCCGAGGGCGATGGCGAGGTCGAATCCCGAGCCCTCCTTTTTCACGTCGGCGGGCGCGAGATTCACGGTGACGTTCTGAAAGGGAAACTCGAGGCCGCAATTCTTGATGGCGGACTTGATGCGCTCGCGGCTCTCGCGCACGGCAGCGTCCGGAAGGCCGACCGTGGTGAAGTTAGGCTGGCCCGCGGAGACGTCCACCTCGACCTCCACGGGATAGGCGTCAATGCCAAATACGGCGGCACTGAACGTTTTATAGAGCATGGGAGATAAAGCGATTATAACGCCGGTCTGTGTCCAGTGGTACAGCTTTGGCTCCCGGCTGAGGATTTGAACCCCAATTTCCTGAGTCAGAGTCAGGCGGCTTACCATTAGCCGAACCGGGAGTGGTTCTGGAGCCCCGATTTGAACGGGGATAACGAGATTCAAAATCTCGCGGCCTACCGTTGGCCGACTCCAGAATTGGCGGAGCGAGTGCGATTCGAACGCACGGGCCTCGAACGGCCTCTCGTTTTCAAGACGAGCGCCTTCAGCCACTCGGCCATTGCTCCGGCGGAAAGGGCGGGATTCGAACCCGCAACGGTGTCACCCGCACACGTTCTCCGGACGTGCCGCTTGCCATTCGCGCACCTTTCCAAAACTGGCGGAGAGAGCAGGATTCGGACCTGCACAGGTGTCACCCTGACCCCGGTGTAGCGGACCGGTACGTTCCCATTCCGTCATCTCTCCGTGCTCCCGGCAGGGGTCGAACCTGCACGCCTTGCGGCACCGGCCTCTCGAACCGGCGCGTCTACCATTTCCGCCACAGGAGCAAACTTCTGGTGCCCGAGACAGGAATTGAACCTGCACGCCTTGCGGCACTACGTTCTGAGCGTAGCGCGTCTGCCATTTCCGCCACCCGGGCACAAATCTCTGGTGGGTGAGGACCGATTCGAACGGTCAGCGGCCCCGAAGGACTCCGGTTTTACGGACCGGCGCGGCCCGCCAATCTCCGCCGCTCACCCGTACCGGGAGTGGGACTCGAACCCACACGCACAAGGCAACCGCTCTTGAGGCGATCGCGTCTGCCAGTTCCGCCATCCCGGCTCAACGAATTTTCTGGTGCGCGAGAAGGGATTCGAACCCTTACTGTGCGATTTTTAGGACCGCCGACTCCTGCCATTTGGTCTACCCGCGCGCACGAAATAAAAAAAAGCCCGGCTTGTTAGGCCGGGCTTTTTTGAGGATCCTATCTGAAAGTTGGATCACCCACACCCCGGCACACTCAAGCTTAGATAGCTTGAAAGCGACTGCAGCCGGGATTGGGATAATCTCTTCATGATGCCGTGCTCAACGCTTGGTTCTCACCCAACTTTCGATTATCCAGTGTACAGTTGGGCGATCCGAATGTCAATAGAAACGCAGCCTGGGTGGGGCGATTCAATTTGAAGTGGCACTGCGATCCTGGCCGTGGCTATTTGCGGGCACTACCTCTTGTTCTACGAAGTTGGCGACGACTGCGTCGTGAAACGCGCAGTTCCGGGACGCGCATCTCCACCATCCCGAGCCACAATTCTGCGAATTGTGGAAGGGAGGCGTAATGCCCCGCGGCTTTGTCGTCAAGCCAGCCTAGCCTAGCGATGTTATTCACAACCCATCAGCGTTGATGGCCAGAATCGAACGCACTCACCAACACACCGGCAGCCGTTCCCAAGCCCCCCACCACAACCGAGACGCTGGTGGTCGTTCCCAATTCTTGACAATGCCGGCACGCTGCGACATATTGCGAGAACACGTTCGCGTGCATTGCCGCGAATGCTCGCGTGCGGCTGGAGGGGAAGCGGTGGGGGGCACGGACTTGACGCTGAGGGAGGTCTTGATGAAGCGAAGCTTGCTCGGTCTGCTGATGATTCTTGTTGCGTCGCCGTTCACGTTCGCCCAGGTCGATACCGGCGCCGTGCTCGGCGTGATTAAGGACGCCTCGGGGGCCGTCATTCCCGGCGCCAAGGTCCAATTGATCAGTGTGCAGACCGGCCTCACGCTCACCGCCACGGCCGCGAGCGACGGCGCTTACATCTTCACACCCGTCAAGATCGGCTCCTATCGTCTGGAGGCTCAGGCGTCGGGTTTCGAGAAAGCCGTCCAGGACAACGTCACGGTGGAGGTTCAGCAGCGCGTGGTGGTGGATTTCACGCTGCGTCCGGGGCGCGTAACCCAGACCGTTGAGGTCACCGGCGCGCCTCCGCAGTTGCAGACGCAGGACGCGTCCGTCGGACAAGTGGTGGGTTCGCGCGACGTCAACAATCTGCCGCTCAACGGGCGCAACTTCACCTTTCTCGCCCAACTCGCCGCCGGGGTGACCCAGGACCAGCAGGATACGCGCGGTCTTGGGGCCAGCGGGAGCTTCGCGGCGAACGGCGAGCGTCCGGCACAGAACAATTATCTTCTTGACGGCATTGACAACAACGCCGACCTCGTCGATTTTCTCAACGGCACCGCGTACGTGGTGCGTCCGCCGGTGGACGCCATCCAGGAGTTCAAGATCCAGACCAACGACTACAGCGCCGAGATGGGACGATCGGCCGGCGCGGTGCTGAACGCCACCATCAAGTCGGGCACAAATCAATTCCACGGCGCGGCCTGGGAGTTCCTGCGCAACGACGCGCTGGATGCGGCGAACTTCTTCGAAAACTCGCCCGTGCCGACCACCAAGGGCGAATACCGCCAGAACCAGTTCGGCGTGGCCGCTGGCGGACCCATCCGCAAAGACAAGACGTTCATCTTTGGAGACTACGAAGGCACGCGCATCCGCCAGGCGACTCCCTGGGTGGCGACGGTTCCGACGGCACTCGAACGCGGCAGCGGGTACACGGACTTCTCGCAACTGCTGACGCAAGGCGGCACTCGCACCGACGCCCTGGGCCGCACCACCGCCCTCGGCCAGATCTTCGATCCCGCCACCACGCGAGCCGTCTACTGCGGTCAAGCCGATCCCGTGACAGGAATAGCCCCGCCGGCTTCCGCCTGCTCAGGCTTGGCGAACGGTACCCTGGCGGGCTACGTCCGCGAGCCGTTCCAGAACAACATGCTTCCTGCGAACCGGCTCGATCCGAATGCGATCAAGCTGCTCAACCTGTTTCCAGCCCCGAACGGGCCGGGCCTGTTCAACAATTACTCCAGCGATCCCATCCTGCGCAACACGGTAAACCAGTTTGACATTCGCGCGGACCAGAACTTCAGCGACAAGGACCAATTGTTCGCCCGCTTCAGCTACTCCGATGTTCCGGAGTTCATCCCCGGCCCGTTCACGGGATACGCCGACGGCGGATCATTCTCGGACGGCGATCAGACCGCCGTCTCGGTGAATACCGTCCTCAGTGAGACTCACAGTTTCGCGTCCACGATGGTTAACGAAGCGCGCCTGGGCTTCTCGCGCATCGGCGCTTCGCGCCTGCAGCCATTCGCTACCGAGACCAACAATATTCCGGGAATGTTCGGCATTCAAGGCGTGCCGCAGGTGCCGCTCAATGGCGGCCTGGGATCGCTCTTCATCACGGGATTGAATACGCTCGGCAGCAATCAGTATCTACCGTCATCGGAGTACAACTCAACGTACCAGTTCACCGACAATCTGACCAAGATTCAGGGACGTGACACGCACAAGTTCGGGTTCGAAATGCAGCGGCTGAGATTTTCGATCCTGCAGCCTCCCTCGGGCCGAGGCACATGGACCTTCAGCGGCGCTTACACGGAGGTGCCGGAGACGACGGGCGGCAATACGGGTCCGGCGCAGATGCTGATCCTGCCCGAGAACTCTACGGTCCCTGGCGGCTTCAACATGCTGGGCGGCGCCGACAACATGAATGCGTCGAACTATGCCAACACCGACATGCGTCGCAGCTACTACGGCATGTACTACCAGAACGACTGGAAGACGACCAGCAGGCTGACCCTGAACCTTGGGCTGCGCTGGGAGTATTTTGGACAGATTCGTGAAAGCTATGGAGCGCAGTCGGAGTTCATTCCGGGCGGCGAGGGCGCGCCGGCGCAGTTTCTGCTCACCCAGCAGCGCTGCAATACCGCGCTTTCGCCCGACTTCATCACGGCCGCCAAGACGGACAACATCGACATCGGCTGCTCCACCGTCGCGGGGCTCGGGCACTCGCAGTTGACGAATTTCTCGCCGCGCGTGGGCTTCGCGTACCAACTCACGCAGAAACTCGTCGCGCGCGGAGGCTTCGGCATCTTCTACGGCGGGTTTGAGAATTCGACGATCGAAACCTACGTCGACTTCCCATTCCAGTTCACTCTCGATTACCCCGAGCTCACGCCCGCGCAGCCCATCATTTTCCCGAACGGCGCCACCGGCACGCTCGAAACCGGACTCTCGGCCATCGAACCGCTGACGTCGGCGGCCGCCGAGCCCGCTGGCGTCTCATTCACCGGCGAAGATTTTCACATGAAGACGCCGTACACCGGGGGTTACAACCTGACACTCGAATATCAAGTCACCGCCAATCAGACGGTGCAGGCCGGGTACGTCGGAAACACGGTGCGGCACCTCGGTTCGTATATCAACCCGAACTCTCCGAGCGAAATCCTGCCGCCGGGGCTGAATCCCTACCAGTATTCACCATACCCCGACTTCACGAATGGAATTACGTACTCCAGCTTCGCCGGCGACAGCTATTACAATTCGCTCCAACTCAACTATGAGCGCCGATTCAGCGCCGGATTGAATGTGCTGGCGAACTTCACCTGGTCGCAGTGCCGCACCGACGCTTCCGACGTGCTCAACGAGACGGCGATCTTCTACCGCGCCCCCTATCTGCCCGGTTTCGGCATTCAGGGCGACTACGGATTGTGCGATTTCGACAACCCCAAGGTCGTGCACCTCAGCGGCACCTACCAGTTGCCGGTCGGAAACGGCCGTAGATTTCTCGGCAACGGCACCGGCGTCGTTGATGCCGTTCTCGGCGGCTGGATGACGAACTGGATTCTGACGCTGGAAGACGGCCAGCCGGGCACCGTCGGTTGCGTCATCAGCACCACGTCGGGCTTCGGTTGCAACGCACTCCTGGTGCCGGGGCAAAGCATCACGGCAGGCCCGCACAACGTGAACCAGTGGCTGAATCCCAACGCTTTCGCCAGCCCCCCCGTGGCTACAACCATCGGGCAATCCGACTACTCGCCGCTCGGCGGCGCTCCCACGCAGTTCTATGGTCCCGGGTTTCATCGTCTTGACTTCTCGCTCTTCAAGGACTTCCGAACCACGGAAACCACGCATCTTGAACTGCGCGGCGAGATCTTCAACCTGACGAACACTCCCAACTTTTCGCCGCCCGGGTTCGGCGGCAACGGAGTGGTCGCAGCCCCGGGCTCGCTCGATTACACCTCGCCCACCACCTTCGGGGTGATCAACTCGACGCGCGACGGTCAGAACGACCAACGGGAGATTCAGATCGCTTTAAAGTTCTACTGGTGA
>JASHQD010000376.1 GCA_030037755.1 Terriglobia bacterium | reverse complement strand
TCTCGTCCGCACCCATCGCCCGATTTGCAAGTGTTAGCATGTAGGTTTCATGCACATGCTATGCCGGGGCGAGGGCGAGCTGTCGCGGCGGAGTTGATCTGCTGCGCGCCCTGGGGCAAAATGGGTGGTTACCGGCTCCAACCAGTCTTCAACCCGACGGTTTCACAACGTAGGTACCTGCGTTTTCGCTATTTCTTGTAGGGCGAGCAGTTTCGATGGATTCTGAGGCCTCCAGAATCGTAGCTCCAGGCAACTGGCAACCGATAACCGGCTGCCGACACCCGATAACTGCCAGCTGGCGGCTGCTCGTCCTGGCCGCGTTCTTGCTGATTCCCATGCGCCTCCAGGCCGCCGATCCGGCCCCCAATCTGGCCTGCGCCAAGTGTCATCCCGCTGAAACCGCCGGATTTCTCTCGACGCCCATGGGTCGGTCGAGCGGACCCGCCGCCGACGCGCCATCGGGCAAGTACGGCCACGCGCTCTCGAAGAGCGAATTCACCATCGACGTGACCGGGCAGGGCTCGGGCGGCAAGATGGTCCAACATATTGAGCGAGATGGTTTTAGCGGCGAGTATCCCATCGCCTTCGCAGTCGGGTCGGGGACGCATGCTTTCGCCTACGTGGTCGATATCGGCGGGCACCTGTTCGAGTCGCCGCTCGGCTACTTTCCAGGGCGCGGTTGGGGGATGTCGCCGGGTTATGAGGAGCAAAAATCGCCCGATTTCGACCGTCCCGTGACCGAGGACTGCCTGTTTTGCCACACCGGGCGCGCCCGGCCCGTTGCGGGTACGTACAACACCTTTGCGGACCCGCCGCTCGAGTCGGCCGCGATCACTTGCGACCGCTGCCACGGTCCGGTGGAGGCGCATCTGCGGAATCCGGTACCGGGATCGATTATTAATCCGGCGAATTTGCCGCCGCGGGCACGGGACAGCGTCTGCGAACAGTGCCATCTGATGGGCGAGGAGCGCGTGCCGAATCCGGGTCGCAAAGTCAACGATTTTGTGGCCGGGGAGAATCTGGAAGACGTTTATTCTGTGTATGTTAAGGCCGATTCCCAGGATCCCTCGCGGCCCGGCGCCTTCAAGGTGGTCAGCCAGGCGCAACAGCTTGCGCTCAGCATGTGTGCTCGCCAGAGCGGGGGGAAGCTGTGGTGCGGCACGTGCCACGATCCTCATGTGCTGCCGAAAGATCCAAAGGCTTACTTCCGCGAGCGATGTCTGACTTGTCATCATCTGGCGTCGTTGAAGACTCATCCAAAACCAGCCCAGGATTGTGTCGGGTGTCACATGCCCCGCAGACCTGTTACCGACGGCGCCCATACGGTCTTTACGGATCATAGGATTACGAGGCATCCGCCGCCCGCATCGCCGTCGGCCGTGGAGAGCACAGCAACGTCCGAGACCAACCTGACACTGGCGGCGTGGCACGAACCGGCAGGATCGCTCGCCGATCGCAATCTGGGACTTGCGGACGTGCGGGTCGGCGATCGTCACGAGAACTTCCCGCTGGTCTATAAGGGATTCCAGCTGCTGATGCAATGCTGGTCCGGCTTCCCCAACGATCCCGCGCTGCTGAACGGGCTTGGACTCGCCGTGCTGGCGTCGAATCACGGCAACGAAGCGGCGGCGAGCTTCGAACAGGCGATCGAACTCGAGCCCGGGTCGGCGGTCGATCAGCTTCATGCCGGCCTCGCATGGAAGGCCGCGCATGACGATCCGAAGGCGATCGCTTACTTCGAGAAGGCGCTCGAGCTCGATCCACTGCTGGCGCAGCCCTATCGCGAATTGGCCGCCATTTATGCGGCTGAGAACGACACGGCCAAGCTCCGCGAGACGTTCGAGCGATTCCATAAGGCCTTTCCCCAGAGCATCCGAGCCCAGGAGGATATGCACGAGACCGGCCCCTAGCGCCGGGCTTCAGGCCGCCATACTCCTGGGCAGCGGTGTTGCCTTGTGCAGCCGCCTCGCCTAACATGGACCGGAGGTTTCGGACGGCGGCCCCTGAGGACCCTGGCGCGAAACCCCTGGATCTGGAGAAAAGCCATGCGATTCCCGCCTCTCGCGCCTGCAGCCCGCGCGGCGATCCCTTCCGTGCTTGAGATTTTGGCGGCGGCGCTGATTCTGAGCCTCATGGCGCTGAGAGCATCCGGATCGCTCGGGGACGGACAGCCGCTCCAGAGTGCCTTGCCGGCGCCGCGGTCCTCAACTCAACGGCTGCCCGTACCCAACCAGAATCCCGATCTGAATTCGTCGCCCATGACCCCCAAACAGCAGCGGGAACTGCTGAAGGCGAACTTCGCCAAGATGAAGAAGGACGCCGATGACCTCGCCGATCTCGCCAAGTCGCTGCAGGATGAGTTGAACAAGTCAAACGAGAACGTCCTCTCGCTTGATGTGGTGGAGAAGGCGGACAAGATCGAAAAGCTGGCCAAAAGGATCAAGAGTTCGGCCGTCCAATAGCCCTTGTTCATTTCAGGTCCGCGGCCGATTCGAAGTTTTCCCGTCAAACTGCTGATTCCACACCACATTCCAGCTTCGACCATAGCCATATTTTTGCCCCTCGCGCGCCCGCGCGTCACGACATGTCGCGACGGCGAGCACGACAGGGTGTGACGGGCACACGACAGGCGGCGATTTTCAGGGCCTTGCACGATCCTTTTGCTGAAAGTTCTGCGTATCCGACTCCTGGAATGGGCTAAGGCCTGCGCGATCCGGTTTAAACAAACGTGCTCGCCCCGGGGCTGGCCTGAGATCGATCGCGTCTGGGACAGGCGCGGCTACAGCGCCGGGTCACCGACTCTTACGGTGCGTATGAGATGCCCAAGGCGAATTGATGCCGGGCCTGCAGATTCACACCGGGAAGGATGGTGCCCGCGGCCTGGGCCACGCCAAAGTCAAAGGTAAACTTCGGGCGCTCACTATTCCATCCTCGACCCGAGAAGAAGGCGCCGGACGGCAGTACGCGGATTGCGTAGGTAATGGTGGTGGGAACGATCGCCCCCGGCAGACCCTGAATCTCGCGATTTTCCTGCAGCAGCTCAGAGCCCACCACAAGCGTGCTCCGCGCGGGCCCTTTCAACACGAAGGCGAGGGCGCCGAACGCGCGTCCCTGGTAAGCCGGAGAATTGCCCGCGAGGCCGAGCAGCGAGGCGTTGGTGACCTTATAGCCGACGTTGACCACCAGCGGAGCCTTCCGGATCTGGGTCACGGACTTGGTGGCGACGATGTAGAAGTCGGCGTTGCTGTTGTTCTTGTTCAGCAGGACTCCGCCGACATTCCCAATATTGCTGCGCGCCACGAAGCCAAGCGAGATGGACGGCAGCCACCCCTGCTTCGTGTCCTTTTCACTGATCACATTCACCTTGCCGTGAAACACGTTGTAACCGCTCGTCCACAGGCTGCTGAACTGGGGGTTGCCGCC
>JASHQD010000375.1 GCA_030037755.1 Terriglobia bacterium | reverse complement strand
CTTGATTTCGCCGCCCCCTTCATACATGCGCCAGCCTTGGCCCGTCAGTCCGGTACAAGTGGACGGAGACCTTCGGTCGCGTGAGTGGCGCGGTCAGGAGACCACAACGAGGATGGCAAGACAGACGGCCGATGTGCGCAATCTCACGGCTTGACGTGAACTGTTACATCGTCGTTTAGCGGGCCTGCGTTCGATCGAGGCTCCAAGGTGCTCAGGTCCGAGGCGCTAAGATCGAAGTCCACTGAAAAGCTGCAATCCCTGGGCGTCCCTTTCGTCGCAGAGGGCACCAGGACCCTGGCGGCCGTCCGAAACCGGCCGCATGCGTGGTAGGACCCCGGCTGTAGTCCGAGATCGCGCCGGGCGTCAAACCAGAAGATCTCGGCGTCGGTATCCGCGGCCTTGATGGGAAGATGAGAGAAGAGGACGTAATCCACTTTCTCCTTTGTGTACTTCAGGCTTTGGGCGGCGTTGGGATCGTAGCTCTCCTTTTCTTCAAATGGCGAGAGCCAAAGCAATGGGATTTCCTGATTGAATTGCGGGGGACGCGGAGTAAGGTCAAGGGAGCCGGACACTACAACATCGGCCGCGGTTCCCTCGTTCGTGAAGGCCACCGGAATACCGACTTGCGACTTGCCCACGTAGACCACGTTAGGCTGATAAGCGCGAACCCTCGGTCCGCGGAGGAACTGCCAATAGACACCTCCCGCGGAAACCAGCAGGGCCAGAATCGAGATCGCCAGTGTGACGCTGCTCGAGATGCCGTCGCTCCTCGAGGACTTGTCGTCTGCCATCAAAGACCCCCAACTTTACTGGCGGCAAGAAATATGCCGGTGGCCACGAAATGAAAAGCGATATCGTGGCCACCCCGCGCGCGTGCTCCCGACCATACGTCCCCACGGCCAGGCTGGCGATCATGGTTCGCCGACAGCTTGGTGACTGGGAGCGCGACAGTCACCGCCCGGACTAACAAGGGGTACAAGGAATATTAACGGTTTCCGTTACCATATTTCCAAAACTATCGGTGACCGTTACGGTCGAAGAGCCTCCACAAAAACACGAAGCCCCGGTGATTTTGAAATTGGTGTAACTAAAGAGACGGGGCGGTTCTATCCAAAAGACCGATTCAGCTTGTGCCGACTGACTAATCTGGGGAGGATTGGTTCCCGGGCCGAAGCAGTTAATTGGGGGGTAGTTGTCTCCCGCCTCCCCACAGTTGCTTATGTTTACGCAAAAATCCCCGGCAGATTGGCCGGCAGGCCAGAATTGTCCCTCGATAGTTAGCGTCCCAGTCCCGTTATCTCCGCATATCGTTGAAGGGGGTTGCCAGCTTACGCTGATTTGTGGTGTAGGCAGACCAGGCCAGTGACCCCGACGGAAGTATGCTGGTACAGTTCCTCCCGAATCCCTCGCGTCACTCCCGGTGCTCGTCGAGTGGTAGTGCACGTTCCCCCTGTAGACAGAGGCTTCTGCAGTAAATCCAGGCATTCTCATTCTTACCTCCTATTAAGCAAAGCTAAGGCACTCGCGTTCCAGCCTCCTCCGAATCCTCGATTTCATATGCCGTGTAAAGCGAAAGCTTAGTCACCAGGAACGCACACCCTCCCGCACATCGACGCCGAAGACCTTCTCGAAGCAGCGGCGCGACGGCGTCGGCGGGCCTGCTTCGACCGGTCAGAGGTGGCCCAACCTACATGTATGCGGGGGCCACGATATCGCATTTTATGTCGTGGCCACCCGCGGCTTCAGAGTGTCAATTGCAGGTCATTGACTTTTCCCGGTTCTATCAAGACTGCCTTCTGGTCCTCGGCGCTTTGTCCCTTCACCGTTGCCTGGATCTTGATCTTGTATTGCCCTGGAAGGACGTTGAGCTTTGACCAGCTTGTTCCTGTTGCCTTCTCCTGGGTCGTTACACCTTTGGCGTCCGTTAGAAAGACGTCGATCGGGGTCGAAGGGTCCGCCTTGGAAGCATTTTGAATTTGGAGTTGGATGGCGCCGGGCTGCTCGGCCGACTGCCTGGCTTGAATCGTTTTGTCGACTTGTGTTTTCAGAGAAGCGAGTTGTGCAGCAACGTCCTTTTCCATCTGGGCCATGCTGTTTTGAAACTCGGTCACCCAATCCTTAGTTTCCTGCAACACTAGCGCTTCGACGTCGCCTCGGAACTTTGTGGCGCGCTCGATCAGCGGTTGGACATTCGCACTGGTTAGTGGTGTCCCCGCTTTCGCCATCAGTTCGGCCCACTCCAGGCGGAATTCTTCGAGGGTTTTGTGAAGATTAGTCGCCGTGAGAACGTATCGGGCCCAGCCGCTGGAGTAGCCGAAAGCCTTGTCAAGTCCTAACAAGGCCGCAGCGATTCCCAGCAGTAACGAGGCCCAGAGGCCATTGTCAGCATGAAGGCTGTTCACCAGAGGGCTTTGGAATAGAGTACCTATCACCGGTAAGAGTCCGCCTACGGCTGCCAAGCCCCACGCAGAAAACCGAATGAGCTGCGAAAGAAAGGCCTTGGACCGTTTGGATCTCCAGTACCAATCAATCGACTTGGCGGCCTCGCCGATCACATAAGCGTGAATCTCGGCCAGCGACTCATCGGGCTTGTCCGCGTTCCACTTCGGAATCACCGCCCGTTCGGGCTGAATGTCCTTTCCTGGCCTGACCTTGACCGCCAAGGCCACCAGGATCGCTATGCCAACGACTGGCAGGAGATGAATCCACCCATCACCTTGTTGGTAGTGCCAACCTACTAGCCAGAGCAGAACGAGAAGAATGGAGAGCACGATCCAGATTTGGACCAGAGGTGTCGGGCTGGTTTGTCTGCCGTCGCCGTACGCCTTCACCTGACCCGCGGACTTTGGACTCGGATCAATCGGTGCAGTTGCCATGGCTACCTTCTGTCAAGTGTTGCTTCGCCCGCGCTGGCGATGAGATTACCAAACTTTCATAGCGTGAGCAATTCCTGCAATCGAGAGCCCGGCCATCACGAGGCTGGTCGGCGCGCGCTCGCGACCATACGTCCTCACGGTATCGGATTCATTCGCACGACGGAGCTGTCCTCCCGATAATAGAACCGCCAGTTTGACGATGGCCACTCTCTCCCGGCTCGACCGTGCCATCTGCCAGCATTCCGCCCGTCAGGCCAGGCTGGCCCGAATACCGGTTCTTGAT
>JASHQD010000374.1 GCA_030037755.1 Terriglobia bacterium | reverse complement strand
TCACCGGAACGCCGGGGAACTTCCGGCGCACCGAGCGGCGCCACGATTACGCCGTTGAACCACCGCGCCCGATGCTCCTCGATCTCCTCGCCGAGGCGGGACTCGAAGTGACCGGCGTCGGCAAGATTCCCGACATCTTTCTGAACCGCGGAATCTCGCGCGCACTGCCGGGACACAACAATCGCGAAGGCCTGGAGAGCACCATCGCGGCCATTGACGACGCAAAACCGGGACTGGTTTTCACCAATCTCGTCGACTTCGACATGCTCTACGGCCATCGCCTCGACGTCGAGGGCTACGGACGCGCCATCGAGGACGTGGACGCCCAGTTGCCGCGCCTGCTCGCGCCTCTCCGCAGCGGCGACTTGCTCATCCTCACCGCCGATCACGGCTGCGATCCGCTCGGACCTTCCACCGATCACTCGCGCGAGTATGTGCCCATTCTCGCCGCCGGACCGCGCGTCAGCCGCGGCGTGAACCTGGGGACGCGCGCCTCGCTCGCCGACATCGGGGTGACGATCGCGGAGAATTTCGGGATTCAGCTTGCGAGGGGACAGAGCTTTTTGGGGGCGATCGTTCGGTAGGTCAGTTTGTCAGTCGGTCAGTTTGTCAGCATGTCAGTCAGAACCGAGGGACTGAAGAACTGAAAGACGGCCAAACTGACGCACTCAACGCGACGTAATAAGCTACTGAATCCAGCCTCTCGTTACTGCCCGCTGACCCCGGAGGCCGGCGTGGCCGGCTGGTCGCCCTTGGGCGCGTAATAACCCGGCCGCGTGCGCACGATCAGCTTCCTGTGCGTGCCGTGCTCGAAAGCTTCCACCTTTACCGCCCGGAAGGTTCCGTCGAACGCCTTGTTGGTCGGGTAGTACGCCAGCGTGTATTGGTTGCGGATGTCGTGCGCGATCTCGTGGCAGGTGCTGTTCACTTCGTCGAGCGAGCGCGGGAAATACGCCTGGCCGCCGGTGTCCTTCGCCAGCAGCTCCAGATCCTTCTTCGCCTTCCTGTCGTCGTGGGTGAGATGGGCGAACAACTTGCTTTCCGTCTCCTCTTCCCCGAGCAACCCGATGGTATAAACCATCACGTTCGACTCCTGCGCGTAGCGCAGCAGCTCGTCCAGCGTATAGCGGCTTTCATTGTCCACACCGTCGGTGACCACCAGCAGGACCTTCTTGTCGCGATTGCCCAGCCTGAGATGGTCGAGCGAAGTGTAGACGGCATCGAAAAGCGCCGTGCCGCCTTTCGAGTCGATCTTATCGAGAGCGGCACGCAGATCCTCCATGTTGGAGGCGAAGTCTCCGGGGGTGTCGATGTAGGCGGTATCGTTGAAATTGACGATGAAAACCTGGTCTTGCGGATTCGACGTTTCCACAAAGGCCAGGGCGGCGGCGTTGACGGCCGGACGCTTCTCTTTCATGCTGCCGCTGTCATCGATCACGATGCCCATGCTGACCGGAATATCGGCGTGCTTGAATACCTGGACATTCTGCAGCACGGAGTTTTCATAGACTTTGAAATCGGACGCGGCGAGGTCATTCACCATGTGGCCCTTCGCGTCCACCACCGTGGCGGGCAGCACCACCAGATTGACCCGGGTCTGGATGGTATACCCCCCCGCCCTGTTCTTCTGCGCCGGAGGCGTTTGGCCGCCCGCGGGCACAGGCGGCTGAGTCTGCGGCTGCGCGGCGCACGGCAGGGCTGCGACAAGCGCCGCCGCGAGCAGGCAGAGCGCAAAGCCCGGCACAGCCAGAAGTGGCTGTCGCATTGTCTTCGCAAAGCGATGCACAGCCAAGAGTGGCTGTGCCACTGCGTCAGCAAAACGGCGGAGCATATTCGATTCAAGTCGTGGGTTACTGCGTTGGGGCATAGTATCCCGTGCGGGCATAAACCTGAAGCGGCGGAAGTCCCCGGGGTGGATCAAGTTTCACCCGGATACGGCGCCAGCGGCCGTCGCGCACCATATTGGACGGCCTGTAGCCGATCACGTACTCGTTGCGCAACTCAATCGAGATCTTCTCCGCGATGTCGGGCAATTCGCTGGGGTCCTCCACGCTGAACATTCGTCCGCCGGAAACTTCCGAAAGGTCGGAAAGCAAGCCGGGCCCGGATGCTTCTTCCGGAGTGCGGTTGCGCGAAGCCAGCGGCTCAAGCACCGCCACCGAGTAAATCTGCGCGTCAGACTCCTTTACCGCGCGCTTGATTTCATTTTCGGTGTAGCGGCTGTGATTGTCGCCTCCGTCCGAGATGACGAGCAGCGCTTTCCGGCTGGAATGAGCCTTCTTCATTTGGTTCAATCCGAGGTAGATGGCATCCAGCAGCGCCGTCTTGCCGCCCGATTTCACAAAGAGCAGGCGGTCCTGGAGTTTCTCAAATTTCGACGTGAACGCGGAGATCAGGTCAGGCCTTTCGTTGAAATTAATGAGCATGAACTCATCTTCCGGGTTCGATGTCTTAAAGAACTGTAAGGCTGCCTCCTTCGATTTCTCGATTTTGTCCGACATCGAACCGCTGGAATCGAAAATCATGCCGACCGAGATCGGCGAATCTTCGGTGGAAAAGGTCACGATCTGCTGCGGGACCTTCTCGTCGAAAACTTCGAAGTTGTCCTTCTCGAGGCCGGTCACGATCCGGTCATAGGGATCGGTGACAGTCACGCCCACCGTCACCATGTCGACGTTCACCATGATGGGACGCGTGTGGATGTTCGGCTGGCGTACGTTGATGTCCGCGGGCGGCGATTTATCCGGATCGTTTGCGGGCGCGGTGGCTTCCGGCGTGGCCGTAGCCGCAGCAGAATTCTGGGAGCCCTTTACCGGCGGCGTGGCATTCGGCTGGGAAGAGGGCGCATCTTGCGTCGACGCGCTGAGCGCCGGCCGGTAAATGCACACCGCCCCGGCGGCTATCATCAGCACGGCGCAGAGCCGCGCCACAGCCCGGAGACCCGGTCCGCAATGGCTCATCCCGCGCTTGCGTTTACTTGCCAAGCCGCAGCCCTTCCTCCGGGTAATCTCAAACCTGCCCCCGCAGTCAGAGTTTTTCCCGGCGACTACCGGAGGAAACCGAACGCTCCGCCCGCGTCTAATATACCACATCAGGGAAATTGATTCATTGGGCGATTGAGCCCTTGGCTCAATAGGTCAATCCTTTCCCCATCTCGGTTGGTGGGACGGCTTGCTGTAGCGGCGCTCTATGAGCGCCGAGGGTCTCGGAGGAAGGCCGGCGCTCAAAGAGCGCCGCTACAGCAACCCTGACGCTGCAAAAAACCGCCGCCGTATAATGAATCGCTCGCAGGAGGCCAAATTCGATGAAAGCCGCCGTACTCCAGGCGCTTGGGGAATCACCACGGTTCGAGGAGTTTCCCGATCCGTCCGCAGGTACCGATGAGGTCATTATCACGTTTCGCGCCTCCGCGCTGAAGCCGGTCGACAAGCAGATGGCCGCCGGTTCCCATTTTGCCAGCCCTCGCCAGTTCCCGGTCGTGGTGGGTTCGGACGGCGTGGGCAATCTCGACGACGGCACCCGCGTCTTTTTCGGCGGAGCCAGGCGGCCATACGGCGCCATGGCTGAGCGCACCGTGGTGCCGCGAGCGTTCTGTTTTCCGATCCCTGACAAGTTGGACGACGTCACCGCCGCAGCGGTCGCTAATCCTGGAGTGTCGGCGTGGCTCTCGCTCGGTAGCCGCGCCCGTCTGGCAGCAGGCGAGACGGTGCTGATTCTGGGTGCGACCGGAGTTACCGGCAAACTCGCGGTCCAGATCGCGAAGTTGATGGGCGCCGCGCGTGTGATCGCTGCCGGGCGCAATGAACAGGCGCTCGAACTGCTGCGGGATCGCGGCGCCGACGCCACCATCCGTGTCGATCGACCCGACGACGAGTTGCACGAAGCCTTCGCAAGCGCGGGCGGCGAAGCCGGATTCCAGGTCATCATCGATTACCTCTGGGGCCATCCGACGGAAGTGCTGCTTTCCGCCCTCACCCGTCCGGAGTTTGCGGCGTCGGCTTCGGAGACGCGGCTCCTGCAGGCCGGCGAAGGCGCCGGGCCCGCCATTTCCCTTCCCGCCGCTCTGTTGCGCAGCACTGCGCTCACTATTCTCGGCACGGCCGGTATCCCATCGCGCGAACTGCTCACTGGCGCTTTCAACCAGGTCATGACCCGCGCGGCTGCCGGCGAGATCTGCGTGGATACCGAACGCGTCCCGCTTGCCGAGATCGAGCAGGCGTGGACGCGCGCGCCAGTGAGCGGAAGGCGAGTCGTGGTGGTTCCGTAGTGGCTAGTGGTTAGTGGCTAGTGGCTAGACTCTGACTTCTAGCCACGAGCCACTAGTCACTAACCACTTCTCGCCACCTCCAGACCATTTCCCCATAGGTACATCGCCGCGTACGCGCGCCACGGCCGCCAGCGTTCCGATCTCCGCTCGACTTCGCGCGTACTGCCGAGGCCGAGCGCGCGGAGCAGTCCCAGATCTCCCGACGGGAAAGCGTCGGGTTCTCCCAAGGCGCGCATCGCCACGTATTGCGCGGTCCACTTTCCGATGCCCGGGACTTCGCCGAGCCGGGCGAGGACATCCTCGGAATCCACCGCACCTTCGAAGCGCAGCCTTCCGTGACAAACTTCGCGCGCCAGAGCCCGAATGGTCTCCGCGCGAAGCTGCGGGAGTCCGAGACGGGCCAACGGCGCGTCCGCCAGCGTGGCCGGCGATGGAAAAATCCGGCTGAGACCCGGCGCGGCGGAAACGGGCGCGCCGAAGGTTGCCGCGATGCGTCCCGCAATCGTGGTCGCCGCCTTGACGCTGATCTGCTGGCCGAGAATCGCCCTGACCGCGAGTTCGAAGCCGTTCCAGCAGCCCGGCACCCGCAGGCCGGGATGCTCCGCCACTCGTGGAGCGAGCGCCCGATCCTTCCTGAGGCTGGCCACGATCGCCGCCCAGTCGGCATTCACATCGAACATAGCGCGGATGCGTTCCACGATAAAGAACAGCGCCGATGGATTGGCAAAGTGCACGCGCGCCACCAGCGCCATCGCGCCGGGATCGATGGAAACCTCGAAATAGCCGTGCTGGCCGTCGTGGGAAATCGTCCGGCGATATGTCCCGCGTTCCACGATTTCCACGCCCGGCGTGGCGCGCGGCGCGAGAAACGCCAGCATTCCCTTCCAGTCGTATGGCGGACGAAATCGGAGCCGGAAGAGGTACTGGTCCTCCGGCTGAACCTCCTTCTGTTTCGCAAGACGCCGGATTTGCGTGGGCGTCCGGTGGTAGACGCGACGGATGGCGTCATTGAACCGGCGCACACAACCGAAACCGGAGGCCAGCGCAAGCTGGCACATCGGCAGGCTGGTCTCGTCAATCAACTTTTTTGCGAATTGCAGGCGCCGCATTTGCGCCACCGCGAGCGGCGTGGCGCCGAGATGACGCAGGAATAACCGCCGCAGGTGACGCGATCCCAATCCCAGGCGTTCCGCCAGCGCCTCTACGCCGCCATCGTCGAGACCTCCCTCGTCGATCAGCCGCAGCGCCCGCGACACGGTGCTCGGCGTGCCGATCCACGCAGGCGTTCCCGGCGAACACTCCGGACGGCAGCGCAGGCAAGGACGGTATCCGGCTTCGGCCGCGGCGGCGGCCGTGGGATAATAACGGCAGTTCTCCTCTTTCGCTGTGGGCGCGGGACAGATCGAGCGGCAATAGACCCTACTGCCTCTGACGGCGATGAAAAACTTGCCGTCGAATCGCGGATCCCGCGACAGACGCGCGCGCGAACAGATGCGCCAATCCAGTTTCATACGTCGCCTAACCCGGCAGAAGTCAACAGTTGACAGTTGACAGTCGACAGTCAACATCCGGCGAAGTGAAGAATGCCTTCAACTCTTGAAAACAAATGCTGAGATTCTTCGCTACGCTCAGAATGACAGGCTTGAGAGACCTGAGCGCCAAGCCTCAGTATCCGCTCTTCTCTTCGCCATCCGCTCTTCTCTTCAGCATCCGCCAGCATAGCCGAATCGCACGCGCGTCCTGGACGTTTTCGGACCACGCTGCCGCGACAGCTTCGCCTCCAAGGTCTCGACCGTACAATTCTGCGCTCTTCCGGGCTATTCCGGTTTGGTCCTTTGTTCATACAGCTCCGAGCGACTTTTGAAAGAGTTTCCTCTAACTGTCGACTGTCGACTTAGCCATCGAGGTCCGAAAACGTCCACCTCGTGTTCAGCGACGTCCGAAAACGTCCAGAATCCGCCCACTCTCCGTCTTATCGTGTTCGAGACGGGTGATGGCGTGCGCGTCGCGCGTCGAGATCATCCGCGTACAGACCATGAAGGAGGCAAGATGAAGTCCCGGATTCAGATGTGCGTCATCGTCATGACTCTTTTCGCCGCGCTCGCGGTCGCGGCGCGCCTCGGCGCCTCGGAACAGCAGGGCGACAGCCCGCAGGCTGCGTATACGGTTGTCAGCCTCGCGACACTCGGCGGTGCCTCGGGCTCCGGCAACAGCGTCAATAACCGGAACTGGGCGAGCGGCTCCGCCGGCCTCGCCGGAAACCAGACGGCGCACGCCGCGGTGTGGCTCGAGGGCCTGACGTTCGATCTCGGCACGCTCGGCGGGCCGAACAGCGGCGTCGAATGGCCCGTGAAAAACAACCGCGGCGTGATCTCCGGCATCGCGGAGACCGGCACCGCGAATCCACTGGGCGAGTCGTGGAGTTGCTCGGCGTTCTTTCCCACCGTCACCGGCGATATCTGCCTTGGATTCCGTTGGCAGAATGGCGTGATGACCGGCTTGCCGACGCTCGGCGGATACGACGGCTACGCCGCAGGCGCGAACAACTATGGCCAGATCGTCGGATGGGCCGAGAATACGGTTCACGATTCCACCTGCGTCGCCCCACAGGTGCTTCAGTTCGAAGCCGTGGTCTGGGAGCCGAACGGGACCATGCATCAGTTGCCGCCCTATTCCGGAGACCCGGACAGCGCGGCGACCGCGATCAACGATCAACAGCAGGTCGTCGGCATCTCCGGTACCTGCGACGTGGCGGTTGGAGAGTTCAGCGCCGCGCACGCTTTGCTGTGGCAGAACGGCACGCCGATCAATCTCGGAAGCCTAGGCGGCGTCGCCTGGAACACGCCCGCTGCGATCAATGAAGCCGGCGAAGTGGTCGGATTCTCCGACCTGCCCGGCGATCAGAATGGCCAGGCGAACTTCCACGCCTTCCTCTGGACCTCGGAAGCCGGCATGCAGGATCTCGGAACTCTCGAAGGCGACACCTACAGCGAGGCTCTCGACATCAACAGCCAGGGCGAGATCGTTGGCCTCTCGTGCACGGCCGGATTCGTAAGCTGCCGGGCATTCCTCTGGCAGAACGGCGTGATGACCGATCTCAACACGCTGATTCCACCCAATTCGCCGCTGTACCTGGTGAGCGCCGGCAGCATCACCGACAGTGGCGAAATCACCGGACAGGCATCGGATTCGAGCACCGGTGACACACCCGCGTTCCGGGCGATTCCCAGTTCGGGCTCGGGCTCGATCGGGTCAGCATCTGGCGTCCATGCTCACAGCGGCGAGACCCG